>DASXIL010000659.1:0-5244 GCA_036497985.1 Candidatus Angelobacter sp.
CTCACCAACCTGCGTGATCGCCAAGTCCTGTTTCTGGATGAAGTCCACCGCCTGCAGCCGGCGCTGGAAGAGATACTTTATTCAGCGCTGGAAGATTACAAGCTCGACATTATTATCGGGCAGGGACCTTCAGCGCGCACACACACCATTGACGTGAGCCCGTTTACTTTTGTGGCCGCCACCACGCGTGCGGGCATGCTTTCATCTCCACTGCGCTCGCGCTTTGGCATTCTGCTGCGGCTGGAGTTCTATACCGATGAAGAGCTCAAATACATTGTGGAGCGCTCGGCGGAAATTCTTGGCGTATCCATTGATTCCGAAGGCGCCGCCGAGTTGGCGGGCCGCGCCCGTGGAACACCGCGCATCGCGAACCGGTTGCTGCGACGCGTACGCGACTTTGCCCAGGTACGCGGGCAGGGACGAATTGACAAAACCACCGCACAGGCCGCGCTGGAAATGCTGGAAGTGGACAAGCACGGCTTTGACGAAGTGGACCGGCGTCTGCTGTTGACCATCATCCAGAAATACAATGGCGGCCCCGTGGGCTTGAGCACGCTGGCGGCGGCGTTGGCTGAAGAGCAGGATGCGCTGGAAGAAATCTATGAGCCCTTTCTGATTCAGATCGGGTTTCTTGACCGCACGCCGCGTGGCCGCGTGGCTACCCGCCTTGCTTACGAGCACTTCGGCATCAAATACGGACGGCAGCCGGACCTGTTTTGATCGACAAAGATCGAAAATCTCACTACTGATGAACGCCGATGACACGGATCGGCGAAACGACAAAATCCTGAACGCGGAACGAATCAGAATCTGCCAAAATCCGTCCGAGTGTGCCGAGAGTAACAAGAATCGCAACCCATTCGCTGGATGTGGAGGAGTCGGGCAGGTTAACCTTTCTTAGCAACGTAAGTCTAAAAGTCGGAACCTTTACAGCTCATCCCAGGTACACATTAACGTGGCAAAACGGCGATACTTCAGGAATATCACCACAATAATCGGGATGATTATTCTGGCGGCATCGTCACTCTGTGCCCAGCATAAAGGTCCCAGCCTGCCCGCCCCGAACCTGAAGGCTGAGATCAGCTCTCTCACCATCCCGCGGCTGGCGGCCGCTCCCAAGCTTGGCGACTTTGAAGGCATGGAGCCGGCCAGCGATCTGGCCCGGAAGATGCTCAAGGTCGGCAAGTTCATCCAACAGGAGCCGCGCGACGGCGCTCCCGTAAGCCAGCCCACTGAAGCTTACCTGGGATATACCAACAAAAGTTTTTATGCCGTGTTCATCTGCTTTGTTAAAGAGCCAAAGAAGATTCGCGCTCGTATGCTGCGCCGCGAGTTGATTGACGATGACGACCAGGTTGGCTTGTGGCTGGACACGTTCCATGACCAGCGCCACGCCTACTATTTTTATTCAAACCCTTACGGCATTCAGCAAGACGGACTGTTTGCAGAAAGCGGCGGGCCGGACAACACTTTCGATACGGTTTGGCATACCAGCACCAAAATGAATGGCCAGGGCTACATGGTGATGATCGAAATCCCATTCAAGTCTCTGCGCTTCAGACGACTGCCGTCGCTCAGCTGTGGCGTAATCCTGATCCGCGTGATTCCACGGAATTCAGAGCACTCATTCTTTCCGCAAAACAGCAATCGCATCCAGGGAATGCTGACCAAGGAAGGAACCATCAACGGCCTGCAGGAAATTTCACCCAGCCATAACATTCAGTTCATTCCATACACTTCGGTGGGAGCGTTTCGCGCGCTCGATGAGCGCGATCCTGCGGCAGACCGCTTTACCGGAAAGCACGTGGAGCCCAAGGCGGGCCTCGACTCCAAAGTGGTAATCAAGGACAGTTTTGTGCTGGACGCAACGATCAATCCTGATTTCGGCCAGATTGAATCCGACGATCCCCAGGTAACGGTAAACCAGCGCTTTGAAGTTTTCTTTCCGGAAAAGCGTCCGTTCTTCCAGGAAAATTCCAACTACTTTCAGACGCCGCTGCAACTGGTCTTCACAAGGCGTATTGTCGATCCACTCTATGGCATACGCCTGACCGGCAAAGAAGGCCCGTGGGCCATTGGCGCCATGCTGGCCGACGATCGTTCGCCCGGCAGAAGCGTGATTGAGACCGACCCGCTTTCCGGAGCCAGCGCTTATTTCGGCGTGGTGCGCGTCAATCGCGAATTCGGAAAGAACAACAGCTTTGGCTTTATCTACACAGACCGCGAATTGCACACCGACCCCAATTCATTTTGCAGCTCTGTGCGTTGCGTGGTGGGCTTCAACCGCGTGGGCGGCGTGGACACGCAGATCAGGATCAACAAGAACTGGCAGATGAGCGCCCAGGCCGTAACCAGTGAGACCAAGTTCAGCGATGGCACGCACCAGTCGGGTCCCGCATATCAGGCCTCTGTGGAACGCAGCTCACGCTCCTGGGAATACAACACCCAGTTCCAGGACATTTCCGCGGGCTTTGACTCCGAAGCGGGTTTCGTCAACCGCACGGACATTCGCCGCGTGAGCACCTTGATTGCCCGGACTTTTCATCCTGAAGGCAAGCTCCTGACGGCGCATGGTCCGCGTTTTGTTGAACAGAGCTTGTGGGACCACAACGGCACGCGGCTGGGTCACGTGCTCAATCCGGCGTATGAATGGGACTTCCCGCGCAACAGTTCGTTTTCCATCTTTACCGTGTGGGAACACGAGCAGCTGCGCCCGCAGGATTTTTCGACGCTAACGCAGAATCGCGATTACGCACATATTGTTGGCGGCGCGCAGATCAACACGCAGTATTACAAGTGGCTCAACCTGGCCGTGGAAATGGATTGGGGCACGGCGACGAATTTTGTTCCGCGCACCGGGCCGCCGGTGCTGGGCTACCAGAACACTGCGTTTGCGCGGGCCACCGTCCGGCCCACAAAAGGGCTCACCATTGAAAACACTTACCTGATGACGCGGTTGCTGGACCAGAACACGAACCTCAATATCTTCAACAACCACATTATGCGGTCAAAGTGGAATTACCAGTTCACCAAGGAATTTTCACTACGCCTGATCGGTGAGTACAACACCACGATTGCGAACCCGTTCCTGACTACGCTGCAAAATACCAAAGGCTTCAATGGCGACGTGCTGTTCACCTACCTGCTGACTCCCGGCACGGCGATTTATGCCGGCTACAACAGTGACTTGCAGAACCTGGATGCGCGCCTGCTGCGCGTCTGCGACGGCCTGCCTTGCGCTCCCGGACAAGGGTTCGACGGCCTGCTACGCACCCGCAACAACTTTATCAATGACGGCCGGCAGGTGTTTATCAAGCTGTCATATCTGTTCAGGTATTAGATTCATTCCGCTATCAGCGGCGACTTACATACCGCGTGATTCTCGCTTCGCTCTGGGCAAACGTGGAAGGAGCTGCGGGACCTCCCGCTGATACTGGCGATATTCCTCTCCAAAACGATCAATGAGGTCCCGTTCCTCGAAGACGAGCATCGGGTATCCCAGCGGGAACAGCAATAAGATCAGGAGATATACGCCCACATAGTCGACGAAGAGAGCATTGGCAATGACTGCGAGACCCGCGCTGAGGTACCGAGGATGGCGTACCACTCTATAGATTCCGTCCTTCAGCAGCTTGCCCTTGCGCTGCTCGATAGGCGACAGCTCCGGGACGCCAATCATTGTGGCAATGCTCAAGTGCCTCCAATGTTGGAACGCGATCCAGGTCGAAGCGCCGTACAGGGGCGCGGCAATTACGATCAGGCTCCAGTTCATGCCGAGATCCGTACCCAGGAGTCGCGCGCGGACCCGAAAGAGTAATACCCCAAAGGCAATCATCACCGGCAGCACGATCGCGTATGTTCGAGCCGGCCCCAGCCTTCTCCACCGGTTGGCCCACGGGTGTATGACGAACCAGTAGAGCAACCCCGGCGGGAGAATGATTACGCTCAGGACAGCAAGAATATATCGAACACGATCGATCATAGCTGGCCACCTAAGATATGCCGTTCAACGCACTATGCCGTCCGCTGCGCAAACAGGCCGGAAAAATATTGCCGGTGGCGATAAAACAGAATGCCCCACAGAATCGTGACGACGATTGCCATGGGTATGCCCTTTGGATCCATCAGCAGGTGAAACAAAAGGATATTCACGATGACTGGGCCGAGAAGAGTAAGCGCGAGCGGAATGTATCTGCCGATCAAGAGCAGCGCGCCACCGGCAACCTGAAAAGCAGCGACAAAGTAGAAGTAGTGCGATTGCATCATGACAGTGGTGTACTGGCCTGCAAGCCCAGTAGGCATCGGCCCCATAGGGATGAAATGCAGGAAACCATTCAACCCAAACACAAAGAAAATCAGGCCGAGTAGAATTCGGGCAATCAAAGCAGCAACTTTCATTTAGTTTTCCTTTCCACATCGCATAGAGATTTTGACGGGATGCATGCGTAATGCTTGCGCTTGCGATTGCTGGCCCATTGGAGAGCCTTCTTCCCTGTTTCAAAATTTTGGGATGAGTCTACACGCCACGTCAGCCTTTGGCTACCGCCTCGGCGAGGCGGTCCAGGCTTTGGTTCCATCCAGCGTCTTTGCCGCACCTTAGTCCTTTGTGCCCATCCCTGCTCCGCCACTGTCCACATGCGGGCAGGGCACGCGGGAAAGATGCAATTTATTTGCGCCAAAGGGCACATCGGCTTAACGAAACTTGTGTCTTTTCACGCGTATCTGCAAACAACTCTCGATATATTTCAGTGTTTCTGTAAATGGCACTCAGCTTGCAGTAGCAAGAGATAGACAGATGAAACAGTCTGAATGGGCTCGGGTAAATCGGATTCGTGCGGTGGCTCCTGAACGCTGCCAGGCAGCGTGGGTCCCCGGTAAGGAGGATGTGATGGCGAAATTGATTGAATTTTACGTTCCGGCAAATTTTCAGTCGCCCAAAAAACAGTGGACGCCTGAAGAGCTGCGCGGCAAGATCATCAACTTCCACGCCGGCATAACCCGCAAGTCTGCCTAGCGCTTCTGGCTGGGCTGCCCTCCGCAAAAAGGTTGGCGGCCCAGCCGATTTTTTGTTTTTCTTCCGCATTACCGCTTGCTTTCCTTCTTTGCGCTGGCCATGGTTTTTCCGTCAACGTCATTCAGTTCAAGACTTCCAGAGGCCAGGTGGTGTTCAGCGTTTTTGTTTTTTAGGATGGCGTCGTTTGGGATGCTGGCGGGCGAGGCCCGCTTGAAGCTCCTTGATCTGTT
>DASXIL010000660.1:0-3624 GCA_036497985.1 Candidatus Angelobacter sp.
CATGGATGACAAAAATAAAGGCATTTATGAAGACCGCAAGGCAATTGTTTTTCGTGGCCCGAATGGGATTAAACCTGGTGTTGCCTTTGCAGATGATGCAGAGAACGAAATTAAAGAGGCATTTCGTGCGTGTGGATGGATGATTTACAGTGGCCCCGAGTTGGAACGTTATGCTCAGGAGATAGAGTCCAACCTAAACTAGGTAACAGGCCACAGTACAAAAATGCGTTTTCTCTCTTCTGATGCGAAGCACGCTGTCGAATTTACAGTGGATAGTTTTGCAGAAGAGATACGGCAATCATTCACGAAACATGGATGGAAACTTATTGAAAGATAAGGAAGGGATTGAGATATGCCGAAAACAAAGGCTGTACCCAAGAAGAAAAAGAAGGTGTCGCACATGAAATTGAATAATGCTGACCTTCAACTTCACCTGTAACCAAGGATGGGCAGAATGCAACTCATCATCACTTTCCCTGCTCAAATTTCCGATATTTTGGCGCGTCGTTTGAAAAAACGTTCCAAGAAGTAACTACCGCAGCCACCAAAGGATTTTCAATCCGAACGTGCCTGATTGCTCAAGCGCCAGTCTCGGCTTTATTTGGCGGTATATCGACTCCCAACATAATCCAGCTATAGCTTGCATTTTCCGCTTGTCGGGAATATTTCCTCGGCCGCTCAGTTAAGTAACTGAGATCGCGTGACAGCCCCACCAGCGACGCGATCCAACAGGAGGAAACAATGGCCGACAAAGCAAAAGACGAGATCCTGCATGACCACAACCACGATGGCATTGATCGCCGCGGCTTTTTAAAGTGCATGGCATGGGCAGGCACCGGGGCGTTTTGCGTAATGCAAGGCGGCGTGCTCAAGTCTTACAGCCTGAGCGGGCTGGCCGGGCTGAAAGCCAAGGAAATGAAAGGCGAGCTCAGCTTTGTCCAGATCAGTGACAGCCACATGGGATTCAACAAGCCGGCCAACACTGACGTTGCAGGAACGTTGAAGGCGGCAATCGACAAAATCAATGCTCTGCCGACGCAACCTGGGTTCATCCTGCATACCGGCGATATCACACATCTTTCCAAGCCGGAAGAATTTGATGGCGTTGACCAACTGCTGAAAGGCGCCAGCGCCAAAGACATATTCTACGTGCCGGGCGAGCACGATGTGATTGGCGATGACGGCAAACAATATCTGGAACGCTACGGCAAAAACACCAAGGGCGCGGGCTGGTACAGCTTTGACCAGAAAGGCGTTCACTTTATCGGGCTGGTAAATGTGATGAATCTGAAGGCCGGCGGCTTGGGCAGCCTGGGCAGCGAGCAATTGGAATGGATGGAAAACGACGTGAAGCATCTTTCCAAGAGCACTCCTATCGTGGTGTTTGCGCACATTCCTCTATGGAGCGTTTATCCGGAGTGGGGCTGGGGCACCGACGACAGCGCGCAGGCCCTGGGCTATCTCAAAAAGTTCGGATCGGTCACCGTGTTGAACGGCCATATCCACCAGACCATGCAGAAGGTGGAAGGCAACGTGACATTTCATACCGCTGCATCCACCGCGTTTCCTCAACCCAAACCCGGAGAAGCGCCTTCACCCGGACCAATGAAAGTTCCGGCGGAACAACTGCGCAGCCTGCTGGGCATTCGCGACGTGAATTATGTCCAGGGCAAGCACGCGCTGGGCGTCACGGATTCCACGCTGGAATAAATTTCAACAAAAAGAAAAACAGGAGAGTAGCAAGTCATGAAACGTACAGCTTTAACTTTAGGATTCGCCGCGCTCGCCATCTTGGTAATCATGATGGCAGGCCGTTCCAATGCCGTTGGCGCGACGATGGAAGACAAGCCAGCAACACAGGTCAAGATCGACAATTTTGTTTTTTCACCCAATCCTGTAACGGTGCCGGCAGGCGCCACAGTCCGTTGGACCAACCAGGATGACATTCCGCACAACATCGTCAGCGATGACAAGAGTTTCAAATCCAAGGCGCTCGATACGGATGAAACCTTTACTTACACCTTCACCAAACCCGGGACATACACCTACTTTTGTTCGATCCATCCCAAGATGACCGGCAAGATTGTGGTGCAGTAAAAGGAACCGCATGAACCCCTTTGATCTGAAATCGGTCCTCTTGGCCCGCCACGCTCAGCATGTGGTGTTGATTCACTTTCCCATCGCTCTGTTTCTGGTCAGCGTTGCTTTTGATTTCGCGGCGCAGCGGTGGAGCAAGGCTGCATTCGCGGCAGTGGCTTATTACAACCTGACAGTGGCCGCCGTTTCGTCCGTGCCGGTGGTGGCTACGGGGCTCATGGCATGGCATTGGCAACTTGAAGGCCAGAGACTTAAGGGCACGCTGCTTCTGCATTTGCTGCTGGGACTGGCGTCCACCGTTTTGATCTGGCTGGTGTGGTGGGTTCATTTTCAAGGCCGCAAGCCGGAGCGCACGCTGCCCATGTACCGATTGCCTTTAGAGATAGTAGCGGCTGGCGTAGTGGCTCTTACCGCTCATCTCGGCGGATTCCTGAGCGGTATGAATGCTGGCGTGTAAAGGGATGTCATGGGGCTTGCAGTCTGCTAAAAGCGAGCAAGCATTTCAGGCGGGAAAAGTTCAACGAAGGGGAATAGAATCATGGCCGCCACCATTGTTGCGCGAGGGAATGTGAGCGGCTTGGAAAACAAGGATTTTGAAAGGCTGGCTGTTCCGCTGCTGGACGGGCTGTATAACTTTGCCCGCTGGCTCTGCGGTGATGCCGACGAAGCCCGCGACCTGGTGCAGGAAACGTTCTTGAAATCGCTGAAGGGCTTTTCATCGTTCCGGGAAGGCACGAATTTTCGCGCGTGGATGTTTCGGATCCTGCGCAACACCTTCCTGACCAGCCGCACCGGACTGGAACGGCGCAATACGCAGCAGGAAGACGAAGAAGGTTTTGAAGAAAGCTCTGTCAGCCAGGAAACTCCGGAGATCGCGCTGATACGGCGTGCAGACACTGAACTGGTGCAGGCCGCGATTGCACAGCTTGCGCCCGCGTTCCGCGAAGTGATCCTGCTGGGAGATCTGGAAGAGATGAAGTACCAGGAAATTGCTGAAGCGCTGGACATACCGATCGGCACAGTGATGTCACGGCTGGCGCGGGCGAGAAAACAAGTCCGGGACTACATTGTTGCGGCATCGGGCAAAAAGAAAATTGTAGGTATAAGGTCATGAACTGCGAATGGCGGGAAAAAATCGGGCTATATGTGGATGGCGAAATGGAGCCCGCAGCAGAAGAGGCTTTCGCCGGCCATCTGCAAAGCTGCGCTAATTGCTCGTCGGCAGTGCTGGAACAGCAGGCGCTGAAGAAAGCGATCCGCGTGGCCGGCAAGCGCTTCACTGCCCCGCCGGAACTTTACGCCACAGTGCAAAGACAAATGCGTCCGGAAAAGAGCTCCGGGCTATCGGTGAAACCATGGCTGAAATGGAGCACGATAGCGGCGTCAACGTTCTTGTTGGCCGTTATTACATTTGCCTTGCTCTCGCGTCCTTCCACATCAAATGCGATCGTCCGACAATTAATTGACCAACATGTAACCATGATGGCGAGCGTTAATCCCTACGATGTGATCTCTGAAGATCGCCAC
>DASXIL010000661.1:0-3586 GCA_036497985.1 Candidatus Angelobacter sp.
ATACCGGCACGGCAATGGTGCGGACGCCCGCAGGAATGCGCGTGGCGTGTCAGGCGGTGTGATAGCCGCAGCCGGACACGGTGAAGGCCATGGCCGCCAGCAGGAAAATGTGAAGCGCCAACCTCACTGGACTTTTCCATGCGGCCGGACAGCGGCCAGAGCAGTGGCGCAGTCGGCGTCGGTGAGCGCGGCCAGTCGAAGATTGTCCGCGGCGGCCCAAAGCCAGAAGCCGTTTTCATGGACGACATCACGCCGCACGGCGACCATGATCTCGTTCTTGCCGGCAACGTTTACGTTGCTGGGAGACTCTTCCGGCGAGCGCGCAATCTGCACATGCTCGCCCACAAGGCTGCGAGCAAAATCTCCGATGGCCATAGGGCTGGCCATTTCAATGTAAATGGAAAAAGTATGCGCGTGAAAAACCGGCGCTTGCACCAGCGCCATGGCAGGCATGGGCGCATGGACGCCCAGCAACTTGCGCAGATGCGCAGCGATACGGCGTTCCGTAGCGTCAAGCGGTTTGGCCGATGCGCGGCCATAACGATCCAGCATGTTGAAGGCAACTTGCGAATCAAATACCGACGTGGGCATTTGCTGGAATGAGAGAAGATTTACGGTTTGCTCGTGCAGCTCGTCCATGCCCTGGCGGCCACGCTCAGATACCGGCTGAAAGATGGTTGCAATGCTGTTGCGGATGGCCCCAGCCTTCTTTGCGCGCAGCAGCAACAATGCCAGCGCCACTGCTGCGGGATGAGCCATGACGATCGAGCTCGATTCCAGCGTAAACTGCGTGAGCTCGCCCAGTTCGCGCTCAATCCATGGCGCGCTTACCGGAACGCCGGGCTCATTTTCCAGCGCGTACGACATATCGACAATGGCGCTGCCGGCTTCACGCGCCAGCTTCCACTTTTTGCGGGTGAAATCTTCTTCTGACGCGAAGAATGTGAAGTCCATCTGCGCCAGCTCGTCGCGGCCCACCGGCTGTACCACTGCCACTTCATCCTGGACGCGCTCCAGCTGCCCCAATGACTCATCGTCATCCAGCAGCTTGATTTCCGCGGCAGGAAAGTTGCGTTCTTCCAGCACGTCCTTAAGTTCTTTGCCTTTGAGGGAAGCGGCGCCGACAATCGCCACGCGGAAGAGGTTCTGTGTCTCAGTTTTCATCTGGGCTCTGGGGCCTCATTATATCCATGGTCAGGCTCCGGCGGCTTGCGCTTAAAGACGTATGAAAGCCGGGTAATGACTCCGCTGAGCGCATAAGAAATGGCCACAATGAACAGCATGTAATGGTGGAAAGCTACCAGTAGTCCAAGAAATCCGCAGATAAGAATAAAAATCTGGAATGGATGCCGATTGCGCAGGTTAAGGTCCTTAAAGCTGTAAAAGCGCCAAGTACTCACCATCAGGAAGCCGACAGCAATGAGCAGGGCAAACCACAGCGGCGCAAGTTGAGGCCACAGGATTGGATATCCCCTTACCAAGTGGATGGTCGCGGCAACAACGCCGGCTCCGGCAGGAATGGGCAAGCCGACGAAATACTTCCTTCCCGGCCGCCCCGGATTGGAAGGTTGCGGATTCACCTGGATATTGAATCTCGCCAAGCGGCTTGCGCCTGCCACCAGAAAAATAAAAGTGGCGATCAGCCCCAGCTGCACCATCTTGTCATGGACGGCGGGAAATCCACGATCGGGCAGCAGCCCAAAGCCCCACATCCAGGCCAGCAACGCAGGAGCCACGCCAAAAGTGATCACGTCCGCCAGGGAATCAAATTCGCGGCCAAAGTCGCTGGTGGTGTTGGTCATGCGGGCAATGCGGCCATCAAGCCCATCGGCTACCACGGCCACGCCAATCGCAAGCGCAGCGTGATCAAAGTGCCAGAACTCCTGCGCCGTGCCCTGCAAAGTCTGGCTCAACGCGTAATAGCCTGCGCCAATGTTTGCGGCGGTAAACAATGAAGGCAGGATGTACATGCCTTTGCGCATGCGCCGCTTTTCTACCGCCGGAAGCTGGTCTTCCCATCGCCGCATGGGAGCAGGCATTTTCATCGGAACGCCCCTGTATTTTCCCGCTTGGGTGAAGTTGGGGCCTTCCGTGGCGCGATCCTGGCCAGAATGCTCTCGCCACCCTTCACTCGATCACCGAGCTTTACGCTGACTTCCGCCGGCTGGGGGAAGATTACATCTGTTCGCGAGCCAAATTTAATCAGCCCCACGCGCTGTCCCCGGAGAAGCTTTTCACCCGGCTTGTGATTGAACACTATCCGCCGCGCCAGCAAGCCGGCAATCTGCTTAAAGACCACGGTCATGCCTTCGCCTTCCATGGTAACGGTGTTCTGCTCATTGTCGTCCGCGGAAGCAGGCGCCATGGCGTTGCCAAACTGGCCTTTTTTATAAACCGCGCTCTTGATCACGCCGGTAATAGGCGAGCGGTTCACGTGGACATCGAATACATTTAAAAAAATGCTGATGCGCGTGCAGGGCGCGCCGTTCACCTGCGTGGATTCCACGACCGTAACTTTTCCGTCTGCAGGCGAGACAACCAGGCCGTCACCGGCAGGGATGGCCCGCTCAGGATCGCGGAAAAACCAGAGGAAGAAAGCTGCCAGCAAAAGAGGAAAGCCGGCAAGAAAGAACGAGTGCGTGAGCCAGCCAATCGCGGCGGCAACCACAGCCATCCCCAGGGCGTAATAGATCCCGTCACGAACCATCGCTTTGATTATAGCTATTTGGCGCGCCGGAATAGATGAAGTTCAGCCTGGGCCTGTCGATCATCGTGGTTCCCTGGTTGGCCTGCAACTTGTTGTGAGACAAGTAGTTCTGGATATTAACCGGAAAAATCGGCAATTTTCCTGTGATTCCTTATATTTTTCGGACGGCTTTTGACTCTTTTAGTTAACGAGGCAAGTTCATCCGTCAATAATTAAAGGGGCATGGACCCGGAAGCCGTGCCCCTTTTAATTTTTAGTCGCGATCTCCCCACCCTTTTTACCCCCGCATACCCTATTACGTGCGAAAACCAAAAGCTCACCACGGAGGCGCGGACGGCCCATAGAGCCAAGAGCGAAAAGCCAAAAGCCAAGAGCCGCTTTTGATACCATTTTTCTGAGGTGCTCCCATGCGAGGACTGAGCTTTGGCGAACTGCTGGATTACTCGGCGGAAGAAAGCAATCACTGGCGCGACTTCTTCACCCAACATCCGGACGCGCTGGACCTGCCTTGCGACATCGCGCAGGCCAAAACCGTGCGGGAACTCGTGCTGCACATTGTGATCGTGCAAATACGCTACGCCGAGCGCCTGCTGAACATGCCCATCACGGAGTATGAATCGCTGGCCGCCCGCTTTGCCCAGGGAAAGCCGGGTCAGGGGAAAAGTGAAGAGCTGTTCGCCCTTTCCCGCAAGAGTCTTGAAGACCTCCGCAGCTTCGCCATCGCGGCCAATGATTCTGACTGGGACGGCACGCTCACCTTTCCTACGCGCTCGGCCGGTGAGCTTACCGCCAGCCGCCGCAAGATCTTTATTCATGCGCTGCTGCACGGTGTCCGGCACTGGGCCCAGCTCTCAACCTATCTGCGCCAGAAAGGCTACA
>DASXIL010000662.1:0-3072 GCA_036497985.1 Candidatus Angelobacter sp.
AAACAAAAATCACACGCGCGCCAGAATTCTGCAACAGATACAGGGTTTGGTCTGCCGTCAGCGTGGCATAAATCGGTACGTCAATAACTCCAGTGGTTACGCAGGCGAAGTCGGCAATCATCCATTCCGGCCGATTTTCACTCAGAATTGCAACGCGATCGCCTTTGTGAATGCCCCATTGCTTCAAGACTCTGGCTAGTGTAGCCACATAACCATAAAGCTGGCGAGAAGAAATCACCTGCCACGCGCTGCCACGTTTGAAAATCACGTGGCGTTCCACGTCGTGCGCAATTGAAGCAAAAAAAATGTCGGCGAGAGTGTTGATTTCCATACTTATGGTCCCGTTTCTACGCCTTTAAGCACAATTGCCACTACCGACTCAGTCAGGCTGGAAAGATGATAATCGCGCTCCCGGTCGCGATCAGAAAGGATCCATGTGGTTACTATCTCATCCACGGCGCCGAAGAAGCAATGGGCAGCAATGGTAATAGAAATATCGGCCCTGAAAACGCCGGCTTCCTGGCCTTCCCGCAAGACTCCTTTGATTACGTCAAAGTATTCCACCAGAAGGTTATGAGAAAACTGGCCAAGAAACTTGGCGCTATGCCTGAGTTCAGTCTGAAAAACGATGGCCAAACTGCGGTTGGAGCCCAGGGATTCAAGGTGAAGAAAAGCCAAACGACGCAATTTTTCGCGTGGATCAGCTACCTGGTCCAGTGAACTCCGCGCCCGCTGGATGAACCTGTGGAAAGCAGAGTCTATCGACGCCATCAGCAATTCATCTTTGTTCTTGAAATACAGATAAATGGTGCCGTCGGCTACCCCAGCTCGTTCGGCGATCTCCGCCACGCGAGAGTGAAAGAATCCGTGCTCCGCGATGACCTCAATGGCCGCGTCGAGAATGCGCTGGTACTTATCTGAGGTGCCGTTGGCTGATCGGGTAGCTGTTTGTGAAGGCCGTTTAGCCATGAGAGAACCTTGAATTTACTTGGATTTGCAGGGTAGCGCAACTTCTAAATTTGGTCTAATCCGGCCCGTGAAAACTTCGAATTTAGCTTGAGAATTCCAGCCTAAGGTGTAGGATGCAAAAGCGCAAGGGTAAGCTGCTGCGGCATGTCTTGGCAGCGCCAGGCTCGAACGAATACGGGGTGCAATCGTGAAGAAATTGCTGGCTTATATCATCTTTCTCATTTCTATCATGGCGCTGCAAAGCCCGGCACTCGGGCTCCATGCATCTTCCCAAAACAATGAGGACACCTTGATGTTGTTTGCCCCCCAGGCCGACGACCCTGTGCACATCGTGCAGGCATCTTTTGGCGCCGATAACCTGCTCTTGGACGCGCGCCTGGAAAACAAGAGCCACAATAAGGTCCAGGTTTACCGCCTCGGCTGGGTATCGGTTAAAAAGGACGACATAAGGATGGGGCGAGGCGAGTTGGTAACGGTCCCGGAAAAGGTGGATACGACTGCCCAGTTCGACATCCCGGCAAGTTCCGTCCCTTCCAAAGAAGACTTGTCCAGACATCCGGCAGGAGTTGTTGTTTACATCGCGGAACTGCAATTTCAGGACGGAACAAAATGGCAGGCGGACGCCAAAAAGCTAAAAAAAGAAGCCGTCGATATGCTTAAGTAGAGCGCTGTCTACTGCTGCGGCTGCTTACTATACCACTCCAAAAACTTACGAAATGCCCTGCCGCGATGGCTATGCTCGCGCTTTTGCTCCAGGCTAAGTTCCGCAAATGTCTTGCTAAGAGCAGGGAAGTAAAACAACGGGTCGTATCCGAATCCCTCCGTTCCGCGGGGAGCGGTAAGCAGTTCTCCCGGCGCTTCACCGGTGAAGGTGGCAACAGTTTCGCCATCCCGAGCCAAGGCAATTACGGATACATATTTGCCCGGATATCGATCTCGCTTTAACTGCTTCAGTTGAGAAATGAGCGCGGCATTGTTTGCCTGATCGCCTGAGTTTTGATCGGATGCCACGCCTGAATGAAGTACGGCGGCGTAACGAGCTGAATGAACTCCCGGAGCACCATTGAGTGCGTCCACCACCAGCCCTGAGTCTTCCGCCAGCACTAGCTCGCCCGGTACCAGGCGACTGTAGTACTCGGCCTTGATTCGAGCGTTTTGCTCAAAAGTGGTTCCATCTTCAACAGCAGGTGGCACTTCCGCCATGCGTGGCAGAGGATCGAGCGCAACGGCCAGAGCCTGTGCTGCTTCGCGGAACTCGCGCACTTTCCCTGGATTAGTGGTGGCTAGATAGATCCTGGACATCTCAAAAATTTCCAATACGAAGGTTTTCCAAGATCAGCGCACGCCCAGAAATCCAAAAAGTGCAACGCCAATTCCCAGGACCGTGGTAATGAAAGATAGCTGCCAGAATAGCTTCATTTCCGCCAGCAGGGCTATTGAACAAAGGACAATCGAGATTTCCAGGAATAGTTCTGCGCCGTCATAGTAATTGGCCCGGCGCTCCACCAGATCTCTTTCGCCCTCCATCTCTTTCGCACTCTCCTGAATATTCACTGCGCCCGGCCTATGGCCGGAAGATTTGTTCTCATGTTCCTTCGCGGTATCGGCCTCTTTGCCGTGCTCTTTAGCGGCTGCATCATTGGCAAGCGGTTCTTTCTTGGCGGACTCGCCTTGCTCCTTTTTATCTTCCGTGCTGCCGGTTGCGGACTCGGGCGTTAACAATGGGCGCAAGATGGACGAATCCCTGGCCGGACTGCTGCATCCATGCTCCGGTGGCGTGCCGCATTCTTCGGCCAGCGATTTCTTGTAGTCCTTGAGCGCCAGATCTTTTCCATTGGGCAGCAGCGCCGCTACCTCGGCCATAGCGCCATACTCGTGGGCGCGAATGTGCTTTGCCTGATAGAAGTTCCACTCGTCCACGATCTTGCCCTGGATCAGGCCTTCTTCAGTATGGGCACGATGGCCCATTAATGTAGCTATGGCCAGCAAAACCGCCACCATCGCCATGGTGAGGCCGATTCCTTTTTCGCCACTCCGATGCGCGTGTTCTGCGCCCTCTTTAAGTTCTTCTTCTAAGCTCATTGCGTCCTTCCTGAAGTCGGG
>DASXIL010000663.1:0-10539 GCA_036497985.1 Candidatus Angelobacter sp.
GAAGGCAGCCCCGGGATTGCCTGTAGCTTGCCATCAGGCTGCACGGTAAAACCAGCCACTTTGGCGTTCACGATGCTATAAATGAATTTTACGTCGCCGGTCGGGGTAGGAACTGGCGATGGCGTAGCACCTGGCGATGGAGACGACGTAGCAGAGGAAGTGCGGGAACTCAGCCCGGCACAGCCGGCTATTAACAATGAAGAAACCAAACCAACAGACAGATGGACGAACAGACCCGGGCGCGCAGCTTTCATGACTAACTCTCAGGGGGAACCTGATTTTGAGGAACTACCCAACGTAAGTAGAAGATGCTTTGTGCAGCTCTGGGGTGGGCTGCTGGTTTCCAGAAACTTACAAGCTATGTCGCAAACGAACAGCGGAGGCATTACGGAAGTCTGTCAGGGTTTGAACCTTTTCCCTTTGGGTTGAGCCTATTACCTTTGCGTTTCGGCAATCCATCCGCCGCCCACGACCAGATCGTCCTGGTAAAACACGACTGCTTGTCCAGGCGTGATGGCCCGCTGCGGCTCGTCGAACGTAACACGCACCTCGCCGTTAGGAGCATTCTCCAGCACGGCTGGCGCGGGCTCATGGCGATGGCGGATCTTTGCCGCAACTCGCATCGACGTGTTCGCGGTAGGACCGGAGTCGTGCAGGCCGTCAACCGCGATCCAGTTCAGGTCGCGGGCAATCAGCGTGCGAGAAAGCAGATCATCATTTCCGCCGACGGTCACCTTGCCCTGCGCGCCGTTGATGTTGATCACATAGAGCGGCGAGCCTGTGGCAACGCCCAGTCCCTTGCGCTGGCCCACGGTAAAGTTGTGGATGCCCTCATGATGTCCCAGCACCTTGCCGTCTGTGGTGACGAGTTCACCGGACGTATCAGGCAGTTGCTCGCCCTGCTCACTGAGATAAGCATCGATAAAGCGCTTGTAATCTCCACCGGGGACGAAGCATATCTCCTGCGAATCAGGCTTCTCCGCCAGCGCCAGATGGTGCTCGCGCGCCAGCTCGCGCACCTGCGGCTTGTTCATGTGTCCCAACGGAAAGAGCGTGCGGCTCAACTGCTCCTGCGTGAGTCCAAAGAGAAAATATGTCTGGTCCTTTGCGGGATCGGCGGCGCGGCGCAGCAGCCAGCGATTGCGCCCGGCATCAAACTCGCAACGCGCGTAGTGTCCCGTGGCCAGCATGTCCGCGCCAATCTGGCGCGCGGTAATCAGCAGCTGGTCGAACTTAAGATGGTTGTTGCACAAGCTGCACGGAATCGGCGTGCGGCCGGAAAGATACTCATCGATAAACGGACGCACCACGTCACGCTCAAACCGCTCTTCGTGGTTCACCACATAATACGGAATGCCCAGGTCCTCGGCCACGCGGCGGGCGTCGTAAACGTCGTCAATGGAGCAGCAGCGGCCCTGCACTTGCTCCGGCATTCCTTCGTGTCCTGCAAGGCGGCGCTGGTTCCAGAGCTGCATCGTCAGGCCCACCACGTTATGCCCCTCGGCGCGCAGCATGGCCGCAACGGTGGAAGAATCCACACCGCCGGACATCGCTACCGCAATGGTCTGAGTGCTCATAAATGGCCTGTATCTATTATAGATGCTCACGGGAACGGCTCAGCGGATTTAGCAAAGATGAGATGGCTTTCCGCAGACGAGACAAGTATCAGCGCAGGATTCTAATCGGGCCACAAAGAGCATTAATATCTCTCGGCTTTAGTCGCTGAAAATGCATATGGCACGACGAAAAGGTTTCAGCCGTTCTTCAGCTGTGCGTAACGCTCTTCGCCAATTTCTCCTCATCGCTCTTATGGTCCTCGCTCCGCCTGCCCCAATGCTGCACAGAAGGCGCTCTTTCCGCGATCTGCGGATACAGCGCTCTGGCGCGGGCCAGCGCTTCGGTCACGTTGGCGCAGATGTTCTCCGCGCCCACATGCTGCTCAAATTCCGACTGTTGCATCAATCGCTGGGGCTGCTCACGCGCGCCGCACAGGATCAGCCCACGGCCAGTGGCATGGACGCGGTCCGCCAGATGCTCCAGCGCGTGCAGTCCGGTGGCGTCAATGGCGGTCATGTTGCGCAGGCGGAGAATCACAATCGGCGGGAGCCCAGGTATCTGCTCCACCAATTCATCTATCTTGTCCGCCGCGCCGAAAAGAAATGGCCCGTGGATGCGGAACACCGTCGCGTACGGCGGAATTTCTTTGTCCTGGAGCACGTGCAGCCGGCCTTCGTCCAGATATTTCTGCGTGACCCGCGAAATCGTCGTCGTCGCCGTGACCTTGCGGATGAAGACCAGCGCTGCCAGGATCATGCCTGCTTCCACCGCCACGGTCAGGTCGGCGAAGACGGTCAGCACAAACGTGGCCGACCAGCATGCCACCTCAAGCCGCGAGAGCTTCAGCAATTCCGGAATCTCCGCCCACTCGCCCATGTTGTAGGAAACCACCAGCAGGATTGCTGCCAGCACCGCCAAAGGAATGAACTTCGCCACCGGAGTGGCAAACATCAGGATCGCCAGCAGCGTGAGCGCGTGGACCATTCCCGCAACCGGGCTTCTCGCTCCAGATCGAATATTGGTTGCTGTGCGCGCAATCGCTCCGGTCGCGGGCAAGCCGCCCATCAGAGGAGAAATAAAATTCGCCACGCCCTGCGCGATTAACTCTACGTTGGGCTTGTGTTTTTCTCCCTTGCCAAACATCCGGTCCGCCACCACGGCAGACATGAGCGACTCAATAGCGCCCAGCATGGCCACCGTAATCGCCGGCGCAATCAGCGGGCGTATTAAATCCAGATGAAAGTGCGGAATCTTCAGCGCGGGCAGGCCGGAAGGAATCCCGCCAAATCGCGTGCCGATCGTCTGCACCGGCAATCGAAGGAAATAGACCAGCGCCGTGCCCACAAAGAGCGCAACAATGTAGCCAGGAATTTTGGGGAAATACTTTCTGCACACCAGGATCAGCGCCAGCGCCAGAACCGCCAGTCCTGTTTCTTCAAAAGAGATGGTCCGGAAATTTCGTGCTATGGCTTCAAGGCGGCCCAGGAAATTGCCTGGCACCTGTTCAATGCGCAACCCGAAAAAATCTTTGATCTGTGTGCTGGCAATCACCACGGCAATTCCATTGGTGAATCCCACTACTACAGGGCGTGGAATATATTTCACCGCGCCGCCCAGCCCGGTCACGCCCAGAAAAATCAGGAACACGCCGGCGATTCCCGTGCACATGAACAGGCCGTCAACGCCGTACCGCGCCACAATTCCCGCCACCACCACAACGAATGCGCCGGTCGGCCCGCCAATCTGCACGCGCGATCCGCCCAGCGCGGAAATCAAAAACCCGGCAATCACGGCACAGTAGAGTCCCGCTTGCGGCGGCATGCCGGACGCAATCGCAAACGCCATGGCCAGCGGCAGCGCCACCAGTCCAACCGTGATGCCCGCGATCAGGTCGGCAACAAAGTCCGGCCGCGAATAATTCTTCAGCGCCAGTACGGATTTTGGGACCCACTTGGTGCTCATTCTATTTTTTTGCGGAGAATCGCTTAAATCAGTGTAGCTGAATCGGCAGCAGCTTCAATCGGCGGAAGAACCTACTTTAGTGACAGCACTTCTGGGTAAATTGCCAGAATGGCGACCAAACGGATGCTTTTGGAAGTTCTCAGACCGCGTGTTGCTTCTGCTTCTGAAAGACCGGAGAAATCTCGCGCAGGCGCGCCACCGTCTCCGGAATCACTTTGATCGCAAAATCGATGTCGTCATTCGTTGTCTGCTTGCCTAGGCTGACTCGAATGCTGGCCCGCGCTCTCTGATGCGGCAGTCCCATCGCCAGCAGCACGTGTGAAGGCTCGATGGCCCCGGACGAACATGCGGCGCCACTCGAAACCGCCAGCCCTTTCAGATCAAGCGCAATCACCAGCGCCTCGCCTTCAATGTGGTCGAACCACAAGTTGGTCGTGTTCGGGACTCGTGGCGCTCCCAGTCCGTTTACGCCAGCATCCTCCATCGCGCTCAGAATCTCATCCTGCAATCGGTCCCGCATCGTGGCCATCTCTGCCGGGCCACCACTCTCAAGCCAAAGCTTTGAAATTTCGGCGGCCTTGCCTATCCCCACAATTCCCGGCAGATTTTCCGTCCCTGCGCGGCGCTGGCGCTCATGGCTACCGCCATATATCTGCGGCTGGATCAGCGTCCCCTTCTTGATGTAAAGCGCTCCGGTGCCTTGCGGCGCATGGATCTTGTGCCCTGAAATGGAAAGCGCATCGCATGCAATCTTTTGCACATCGATGGGCACCTTGCCGGCGGCCTGCACTGCGTCGGTATGAAAGAACACGTCGGCCTCTTGCGCAATCTTGCCGATCTCTTCCACCGGCTGAATCACTCCGGTTTCATTGTTCGCCATCATGATCGTGATGAGCCGCGTGTTCGGGCGCAATGCCATTTCCACATTGCCGGCATAGATTTCGCCACGAGCGTTGACCGGAACATACGTGACTTCGCATCCCATCTGCTCCAGCCGCTTGCAGCTGTTGGTGACCGCGCTGTGCTCGATGGCGGAAGTAATAACGTGATCGCCGCGCTGCACCAGTCCAAAGATGCCCAGGTTGTCGGCCTCAGTGCCGCCGCTGGTAAAAACAATTTCCGCCGGACGCGCATTCACCAGCGTCGCTACCGATGCTCGCGCTTTTTCCACCGCCGCGCGCGCGTGCTGGCCATAATGGTGGATTGACGACGCATTGCCGAACTGCTCCAGGTAAAACGGCCGCATCGCTTCAAACACCTCCGGCAGGACCGGCGTGGTGGCATTGTTATCAAGGTAAACGCGGCGCATGTCTCTATTTTACGCCTTTCTCTTTTCGGTTCCCGATCATCCGCCTCCGCCCGCGCCAAATGCAGGATCGTGATGCATACTCTGCAAGTTCCTGCCACTATAAAGATTCGTAAAGCGATAAAAATTGATTCATTTCAGCATCTCACCTGTTGCGAGCTGTTCGTTCGCAACAGACTCTATCCCCCAGATCGCCTTCTTATTGGAGAATCAAGAATGAAAAAACTCTTCGGACTACTCGGACTGTCGGCAGCGGTATGGCTGGCTTCGGTCCCCGCCTTTGCCCAGGGACGAGGCGAGCAACGCGGTCAACAACTGCAAGCACACACACAACAACCGCAAGGCAACGCTCAACACGGTGGTGGCGAACGTGGCGTCGGCAATGGACACATTCCGGCACGCGGTCCCGCGCCAGCGCCGGCAAAAGGCCGTCCAGCGCCAACTCGCCAGCAGAATCGCGATCATTCTTCGCAGCCGCCGCAGCAAGGGCGTCCGCCGGAGCAAGAGCAGCACCCCAGGTATAACGATCAGCAAGGCCATCCAGAGGCTCCGCACGTCCACGCTGAAAATGATCGCTGGATTGGCCACGATACGGGCCGCAATGACGAGCACTACCACCTCGACCATCCCTGGGAGCACGGGCACTTCACTGCCGGCTTTGGCCCGCGGCATGTTTGGCGTCTGCGCGGCGGCGGCCCTGATCGCTTTGATGTTGGGGGCTATCTCTTTCAGGTTGCGCCTTACGACTATGACTACGCGAGCCCCTGGCTCTGGGACAATGATGACATCGTGATCTATGACGATCCTGATCACCTTGGCTATTACCTGGCTTATAACGTTCGGCTAGGCACGTACGCCCACGTAATTTATCTTGGTCCCGGCTAACCGGTAAAAATAACTCAGCCCTTGAACTCTCTTTCGCATTTAAGAGGTTCAAGGGCTGAATGTTGATTGCTGAATGCTTTTTGCTACCGCTTCTCCATCGCAACATACTTATTCGGATACGCAGGTCCAATGTAGTCGGCGCGCGGACGGATCAGCCGGTTATCGTCGAGCTGTTCAATCACGTGCGCGGCCCAGCCACTGATGCGCGACAAGGCAAACACCGGAGTAAACAAGTCAACGTCCAGGCCAAGCGTGGTGTAAGTGGAAGCCGAATAGAAATCCACGTTGGCATTGAGATGCTTGTCGTCCTTGATATATTTCTCAATCTTGGCCGACATCTCATACCACTTGGGGTTTGCTGAACGCCCAAGGTCGCGCGACATGGCCCGCAGGTGGGTCGCTCGCGGGTCTTCCGTGTGATAGACGCGATGGCCAAAGCCGGAAATCTTTTTCTTGTTGGCCAGCATGTTCTTCACATGCTCCACCGGGTCCTCACCCTTTTTGTCGATCTCAAACAGCATGCGCATTACCGCTTCATTGGCGCCGCCGTGCAGCGGGCCTTTCAGCGCTCCAATGGCGCTGACGATGGCCGAATGCATGTCAGAAAGCGTCGCCGCGGTTACTCGGGCGGCAAATGTCGAAGCATTCAATTCATGGTCAGCGTGCAGAATCAGCGCAACGTCCAGGGCTTTTTCGGCGGTAGGAGAAGGCTTTTCGCCATTCAGTTGCAGCAGGAAATTGGCTGCGTGAGAAAGTGACGGATCAGGATCGACAATGTTCTTGCCTTTGCGGATGCGATCATAACCGGCCACGATCATGGCAATCTGTGAAGTCAGCCGGATAGATTTCCTGACGTTGGCGTCGTGGTCAATCTTCTCTGCCTCGGAATCGTAAAAAGAAAGCGCGGAGACGGCCGTGCGCAACACTTCCATGGGCGTGGCAGTTTTGGGGACACGGCGCATCATGTCATAAATAGCGGGATCCACTTTGCGTTCTGCGCCCAGCTTCTGCTTCAAATCGGCCAGCTCTGCCGCTTTGGGCAGCCGGCCAAACCACAGCAGATAGCATGTTTCTTCAAACGTGGATTTTTCCGCAAGTTCGTGGATATCAATGCCGCGGTAAGCGAGCACTCCGGCATCGCCATCGATGTAGCAGACCCCGGAACTGGCCGCTACGACGCCCTCAAGGCCTTTCGTGATTGTGCTGGTTGACATGGTTTTCCTGTCGCTGATTTCTGGCTTCTCTAGTGTTGGAAGCGGCTCTGTGCGCAACATTTCTTTATACTCCAAATGCTTTAGAGTTGCCAACCGCGCAGAAAGTTACCCTAACACTTCGGACGAGTGGTGCGCGTCGGACGATGCGTTCTCCGTTGTTACGAAAGTTTATTTCCCTCATATCACGGCGGTCTGTGAGCCATGTCACATCCCTCGACCATGGCCCAGCAATGCCTGGGGTACTAAGAATGAATATTAAGAATGAATGTTAAGAATGAATATTAAGAATGAATAAAAATGCTGCTCGTCTGCGCCTGGACGGCGCGGCTGGCAGGGCCAAAGTACCTGTAATGACCGGTGATCTTCCAGTCAAAGAGCACATCTTCCATTTTTGGCCCGGCGCCAATGTTGTGCACGATCAGGTAGCGGCGGCTGGACACAGTTTTTCTGTCCACCACCATGCCAATGTGAGTCAGCCCGCCGCCCAGGTCCCAGGTCACCAAATCACCCGGAGCGTAATCCTCGGCGCGGTCGGTGATGGGCAGGCTCTCGCCTTTGCGGCTGAAGAAAACCATTAAGTTGGGCACCCGGCGGTGATCGATGTTCGAATCAGGGCCTTGCCTATGCCATTTTCTGGGATAAGCGCTGAAATTCGCCGCCATGTCTTCATGCACTTCTTTTTGCAGATCGACGCCCACTGCGCGATAAGCCCGAATCACCTCGTCCGTGCAGACGCCCGTATTAGCTGGCACGTCTCCGCACGGATAAGCGAGACGAACATAGGCTGGATCGTAGCGAACGGCGTGTTGCGTGCGGTCAAGCGCCGCAGCGGCAAACTGGCGGAGGAAAGCCTGCCGTGCTTCCGCAGTCCTTGGAAATGGCTGAAGCTGCGCCGCAAGCACACCCGCAACAGCCAGGGTGAACAGGGCAAGCCGGCGGCTTCTTTTCCAGCAACTCTGCATTTGCAGGGATTGACACCGGATAGTGTTCCAGAGTTCCCGGAGTTTAGGTGTGAAACCATCTCCAGATGCCCATGGCAAAGAATGGCGCCAGCACGGCCAACACCCAGAGTTTTGCCGAGCCACGAATTTTTTCTTCCTTTTCCCAGCGGAAGAGTTTCGTCGAAATCAGCCCTCCGCCCACAGTCGTAAGCAGCATCACCAGGACAGCTAACTGGTTCTCTCTCTTAGTCAGGCTCTCTCCCTTGAGCATGATGTTCTGCATGCCCTGAACCAGATAGGTGGCCGGGATAAAGTTGTGAATAATCTGCATCACCCTGGGAAACTTCTCTGCCGGAAATGTGGCGCCGCTTAGCAGCAGCATGGGGAAATAAAAAAGCTGCACCAGGATGGTACCTTCCTGCATGGTGTTGGCCACTGAAGCAATCACCAGCCCTAGCGCCCGGAAAGCGATCAACCCCAGGGAGATGAAGACCAGCAATTGAAAAAAATGTGTCGGCAGCGGCATGGCATAAAGGAAGTGCGCCATCAGCAGCAACAGAACGATATACGGGATGAAAATGATCCAGCCTGTGACCATCGATCCCACCAGCAGCGGCGCAGGCGTGATGGGCGTGACCTTATAACGCCGCAGGATACCCATCTCGCGCTCCTGGATGGCTCGAATGCCGGCCCCGAAGAATCCGCTGCCCAGCACGCCCAACGTCACAGACATGGTGACAACGAACGCCATGTCTCCCTTGCTTCCCCGCAAAACGGTCGCGAACGTGAAGAAAAAAATGAGCGGAAAGAGATAATTGAAGAAGATCACCGCGCGCAGCCGCAGCGCCAGCTTAATGTCCATTACGATGATGGCCAGATACTGTCTCATGCTTTTTTAGCTTTTGACTCTTGCGTAACTTCCTAAATCCGCCCTTACTCTCTTAATCCACACTAAATTTGTTTTTCCGATCACGCGCGATCACGGCGATTTAATCCCTTAGCTTCTTTCCCGTCAACTCCACAAATACATCTTCCAGCGTCGGACGCTTCAGGTGGACGTCTTCCAGTTGCATTCCCTGCTGGTCCAGCCACTTCATGATCTCAAACAGCGTCCTTGCCGGGCGCGATGAATAGACCGCCAGCGACTTTCCGTCCGCGTTCAGCTTACTTTCCAGCGCGTCCGGCCATTGCGGCAAGGCTGCTCCGTTCATCGGCTGCCCGGTCACGATGTCGATCCGCGAGCGTTCCGCGCTTTTTTGCTGCAGTTCCCGCGGCGTACCAATGGCCACAATCTTGCCTTCGTCGATGATCGCCACTCTGTCGCACAGCCGCTCCGCTTCTTCAATGTAATGCGTGGTCAGCACCACGGTGCGCTTCTCTGACTTCATCTCTTCAATCAGTCCATGGATTTCCAGCCGGATCTGCGGATCAAGCCCCGTGGTCGGCTCGTCCAGAAAGAGCAGTTGCGGATCGTTGACCAACGCCAGTGCCAAGGCCAGCCGCTGTTTCTGTCCGCCGGAAAGCGTTTCATAAAAAGCCGCGCGCTTCTCCCACAACTGCAATCGCTTGAGCAATTGCTCTGAACTTAAGCTGCGCGTATAGAACGACCCAAACAGCTCCAGCGCTTCCTGCACGCGCATCTTGGCGGGCAGGTTGGTGGCTTGCAGGCAAACACCGATCCGGTCTTTCAACTCCTGTTTCTGCCGGTCAGGATCAAAGCCCAGCACCGTGGCGTTTCCGCCGGTACGCGGGCGCAGCCCTTCCAGTATCTCGATGGTGCTGGTCTTGCCGGCGCCGTTCGGCCCCAGCAAGCCAAACACTTCGCCTTCCGCGACCTGAAAGTCGATGCCCTTCACGGCCTCGACCTTGTCATATGTCTTTATCAGGGATTGGACAGCAATCACGGGTTGGCTATTCATTTCAGGCTAGAGTATAAACGTGGGCCCGATTTATCTATGGGCTTGGCTCCGCATCGCTCGATGTTGAGGCAAGAGCTTTTGCATTCCGGGCGGTATCACGCCCAGTACAGCCTCTGCGATCTTTTGCTGGTTGCGTTGATATTGGACGCCAATAAAAATCACCAAAATGCCGATAAACGTCAATGCGAAGGGAAATACCATTGAGTCCTTAAATATTGTCCACGAGAGGTGTCCCAGATATCCGAAAACTCCCAAAGCGCCAAAAACCATAAAGACGCGGCGGTCAAGAAACACGGAAAGGACCATCAATCCTACGTTGACCAGGCAGTAAATGAACTTTGAAGCTTCGCTGCCGGATTCCATGAGTGAGAGGCCGCCCCAGAATGCCATTGTGCCGAATAGATACAGCCAGAATGCATAATCTGCGTCCGTGCGCCGGTCCACCACGTAAGCAAACATCAGCATGATCAGCCCAAATATGGCTGATACCCACAGCCGGGCGTGCCAGGAAAAGGCGCTGCTTCCAACGATCAGCGGCGTCAAGTCCATGGACATATACCAAAGTGCAAATGCAACCGGAAATGTAAGAAAAGGAAATCGAATGAACCGCAGGGCGATCAGTCCGGTCAGTATCGTGGCGAGTTCCATCAGAATCCAACTGCCGCGAATCCATTCATGAAAGTCGCGAAACGTGCCTGGGTCTGACGACGGCCAAAAACCTACCATCCGTTCCAATCCATAAACCGCAAGGGGCG
>DASXIL010000664.1:0-7276 GCA_036497985.1 Candidatus Angelobacter sp.
TACCAGTTGCGGATCCTGCCCGCTGGCCCAATCTTTGGGCGTGAGTTCAACCTCGTAGTCAGGCGCAACGCCGTGGTTCTCCACATCCCAGTCTCCGGTACGATTGTAAAAAGCTACGCGCGGCGCCGTGACTCCGCCTCCATCCATGAGCGCGGGATAATCATAAATTCCCACCAGGCCGCCCCATGTCCGCGTGCCGACAAGCGGCCCCAGCTTGGCATCGCGGAAATACCACGGCAGCGCGTCACCGCCGGAGCCGGCATACATGTTGATGATCATGGCTTTCGGTCCAAAGATTGCGCCTACAGGCGTGGTGAAATCCTGACCCTCACGTGTGATCCAGTAGTTCTGCAGCGGCCGCCGCAGATAGTCGATCACGTAATCCGCCGCCGATCCGCCGCCATTGAAGCGTTCGTCGATTACAGCGCCTTCGCGTCCGACCTGGGCAAAAAAGTAGCGATTGAAAGATGTGTAGCCGCCAAAACCTGTGTCAGGCAGGTAGACGTAAGCCAGTTTCCCGCCGCTGAGTTTATCCACCTTGTGGAGATTGCCTTCAATCCAGGCCCGGTTGCGTAGCGCGGCTTCTGTTTCAATCGGTACCACAGTCACGTTGTGCGCCCCTTTGCCGTCCGCCGACGGGCCAACTTTCAGCACAGTCGATTTATCCGCGGTTCCTTCAAACAGCTCGAAGATTTCATCGGTCCCGCGCAGCTCGCGGCCATTCACTGCCAGCAGGTATTCGCCTTCCTGGACGTTTACGCCCGGCTGCGTCAGCGGCGCGCGCAGTTGCGGATTCCAGTTTTCACCCTGATAGATCTTTTGGAAACGGTAGCGGCCATTTTCAACTGTGTATTCCGCGCCCAGCAGGCCCACCTTGCCCTGCTCCGCCGGCGGCTCCGGAGGCGTGCGGATATACATGTGCCCGACGGTGAGTTCGCCCAACATCTCTGCCAGCAGATAACTGAAGTCATTGCGGCTGCCTACATTCTCCAGATACGGCTCATATTGCTTCTTGGTAGCGGGCAGGTTCAGGCCGTGCAGGTTGGGATCGTAGAAGAAATCGCGTTCAATACGCCAGACTTCGTTGTATTCCTGCTTCCATTCCGCCCTGGGATCAACGTGCACTTCCATTTTCGCTAAAGCCAGCGGCATTTCCGGCTTGCCGCCCGCCGCACCACCTTCACCGCGTGCCGGCGCCGTGGCCGAGCTGATGAACCACTTCTTGTTCTCGCGGCGACCTTTGCTATAAAGCATCTTCTTGCCGTCAAACGAGACGGTAAAGTCATTCGCGCCTTCCATCAGTTTTTCCGGCTTGCGCGACGTCAGATCAAAACGCCACAAAGTATTCAACTGGTCAGGCCCGGGGCGCTGCGAATCCTCGATCAAGAAGATCGTCCCCGCTTTGCCTGCCACCAGTTTGCTGTAATCACGCGGAGGAATCGGCATGGCCACAATACGCTGGCTAATGTTTTCCGCATCTATCCGCACCACCACGCCTTCATTCTTCACTGACTTGGCAGCACGTGCGTCCTGCGCCTTAGCTTTCTCTTCAGCGCTGCCCGGCTCCTGTTCTGTCTTGTCTTCAGGCTTGGCAGCTTTGTCCGTATCCTGCTTGGGATCGTCTGCGGAGGCTTTCTCTTCGTCGCTCTCCGGTGCCAGCGGTGATGGCTGGTCTTTGCGCAGGACCATCAGGTACGCGCTGCGCGTAATCGGGCGATTGATGCTTGAAAGATCGAGCCAGCCGGTTGTCGGGCCCACGTCAGTACTGGCCGTGAAATAAAGGTACTGTCCTTTCTGGTCAAATGCAGGAAAGCGCGCGTCGCTCAGGCCATCCGTTAGTTGCAGGCTCTTCCCCTGTTCCAGAGAATACGCAAAGATCGCATGCATGTGGCTGGTGAGAGTCTTGGAATAAGCAACCCACCGGCTGTCTGGCGACCATACAGGATCAAGCGTGCGTTGCGGTGCGTCATAGGTATCGGTATCAATCTTTACCGGCGTGCCTTTGGCGAGGTCGAGATACCAGATGTTCAGCCGCTTGTCGCTGAAAACAATTTTCTTGCTGTCCGGCGACCAGATGGGTTCATAGTAAAAAGATGCCGGTGCTCCCAGCGAAATCTTTCTGGCCTCGCCCATACCGTCAGGATTTTTCAGGCAAAGCTGGTACTCGCCGGACTCATCAGAGAAATAGGCGACCCATTTGCCGTCAGGCGACCACGAAGGATCACGCTCCATCACTCCCGGAGTGTTTGTCAGGTTGCGGATGTCACCCTTTTCCGCGGGAGCGGTCAGCACTTCACCGTGAGCTTCAAACACCGCTCGCGCGCCGCTGGGAGAAAGTGTGGCCGAAGCAATCTCGTTATCAACTTTTTTGAAATGTGGGCGGACATTGGGCAGGTCGGCTGGCACCGTCACAGCTACCGCTTTGGACTTTCCCGTCGCAGGGTCAAAAAGATTCAGCGAACCAAACTGCTCATAGACAATCGCGCCCGGACCCGCCGAGGCCGACTTGATATCAGCGCCATTGCCGGCAAGCGCCTGCTCAACCTTCTTGTCTTTTGGATCATAGGAGAACAGCGTGAACGGGCCATTACGGTCGGAAAGAAAATAAACTTTGCCGCCAACCCACATGGGATTGCCGTCGTTGGATGTCTCGCGCGGCACCTGATCCAGGCCTAGGTCAGAGAGATTCGCGATCCACACTCGGGATGCCTTGCCGCCGCGATAGCGTTTCCATCCAATTGCGGAGAGTCGGCGGGTGTTGTCCACCGGAACATACGCGATGTGCTTGCCGTCAGCCGAGAACGCGCCGAATTCAGCCGTTGGCAGCGGCAGCTCATGCGGCAAGCCGCCCTCAAGCGAAACCGTGAATAGCCGGTTAAAGCGTGAGTAACTATTGCGCGTAGAACGGAACAAAACAGATTTGCCGTCGTGGGACCACCCGACAACCTCATCCACCGCCGGATGATGCGTGAGCCGGCGCGGAACTCCGCCTTCACTGAGCATCACGTAAACATCCACATTCCCGTCATAATCGCCGGAGAAGGCAATCATGCTGCCGTCCGGCGAAAAGACCGGATCTGTCTTGGTACCGTTTCCGCTGGTCAGCAGCCTTGCTTCTCCGCCTTCGCGCGCCACCAGCCACAAGTCGCCCGCATAGGAAAATGCAATGTGGGTTTTAGAAAGCGTGGGTTTCTGCATGAGCAATGGCCCAGATGCATGAGCGCTGAGAGCACAAATGAAGAAAGTGACTATAGGAAGCAGGCGGACGAGGGGACTCTTCATAAACACCAACCGGAGATGAAATGTCGTTCGACGAGGCAGCTTAGGTTAGCAGCAGAGCTGCGCCGGAAACAAGAGCCGAAAACCTTTGAAACACGGAGGAACTGAGGAGTATGAGGAATAGAGGATAAGCTGAAGAATAATTTCCCTGCTTTTCTTTTTTCTCCGCTTACTCCTTTCCTCTGCGTTTCAAGGTTTTGCCTTTGAGAGTACTGCCTTTCTTGGTACGAGAACTTTTGCCTGGAGGTGATTGCTGCTTAACTGCCTGTTCCAGCAACACGGCAACATGCGCAATCGCGGCATTGTCCGTGCCCATGCCTTCAGGCGTCTTTGCCTTGATGCCGACCTGGTTCGGCTTCACCCCCAGCAACTCAGCCACGCGAGCCTGAATTTTCTTTGCGTGAGGAACGATTTTGGGCTCAGCCAGAATCAACGTGGAATCCACGTTGCTCACTTTGTATCCGGCCAGCCGAACCTGCTTCAGCGCTTCTTCCAGAAAGATGACTGAGTCAGCACCTTTCCACCTGGGATCGGTGGGCGGAAAGTAGCTGCCGATGTCGCCCGCCGCCACCGCACCGAGCAGCGCGTCGGTGATAGCGTGAAGCAGAACGTCTCCGTCAGAGTGTCCGGCGAGGCCTTTATCGTGAGGAAGTTCCACGCCGCCAATTTTCAGAGGGGCGCCAGTTTGGAATTCGTGTGAGTCCCACCCGTAACCTATTCTCATGAATTACCTACCGCGGATACACGCGGATATACGCGGATTTTCTTGTTGGAATTCTCAAAAACGATTCTCCTGAATTGGGGTTTTGGAGACCCAAAATTGAGTAGAAGGCCGACCTCCAGTTCCGTTGCACGCAGATAATTCATGACTTGGGCTTCGTGGGTTCGATCTAGATTCTGGACAGCTTTAAGTTCGATAAGAACGGAGTTGTCAACCACCAAATCAGCCTTGAACTGACCTACGTCCTGACCTCGAAAATAGACAGGCACTGGAACTTCTCGACGTACCGAAATCCCGGCTTTGGTAAGAGCGAAGAACATACAGTTGTTGTAAACAGATTCCAAAAAACCATGGCCGATCTCGTTATAAACGTAATAAATACCGAGAATCTTTTCGGTGAGTTGGGAATGCAGCAGTTTTGATTCTTGTTTTTCCATTGATCCGCGTTCATCCGCGTTGATCCGCGGTAAAAAGGTTTTTACTTCGCCAGATTCTTCTTTGTGCTTACCGCTTGTGCGATCAGATATTCCGCCAGTTTCATGTCCGCCGGCGTGGTGATCTTGATATTTCTCGCTGAGCCCATCACCACCCAGACGCTCTCTCCCAGGCGCTCCACCAATGACGCTTCGTCGGTTCCGGTAAAGCCGTCGGCAGCGGCGCTGTCAAACGCGCGCTTGATCAGTTCGTAGCGAAAACCCTGTGGTGTCTGCGCCTGTACGATGCGTTCCCGCGGAATGGTTGACGTGATAATTGCGCCTTCAGCGGCGCGCTCCACCTGCTTGATGGTATCCACGGCCGGCAACCCGGCGATGGCGGCGCCGTGCTTCTCCACTTCATGAATCACGTTGGCAATAATTTCGTTGTCGACAAACGGCCGCACGGCGTCATGCACCAGCACAATGTCATCGGCCGCCGCTTTGAGCTGCGCGAGCGCGTTGGCTACCGACTCCTGGCGATGTTCACCGCCTTCCACTACTTTCACTTTGTCGGCCAGCTTTTCTTTTTCCAGCTGACGCGTGAAGCGCTCCATTTCGTTTTTACGTAGCGCCACCACAATCTGGCTAATCTGCTGGTTGCGCGCAAACACGCGTAGCGTGTGTATCACGATTGGCGTTCCGCTGATCTCAAAAAACTGTTTGGAGGGCACGCCTTTTTTGCCGACCGGCGCCATGCGGGTGCCCAGACCGGCAGCGGGAATAATGACGATCACCTTCATTGGGGTGAAAAGTATAACAATTTTGGTGGTCCTTGGTTTTCGTGAGCCGCAACAGGAAATTCCTGGCTCAAGCTGCGGGCCTTGGTCGCGAAGTTGACGATTTTGCACGTGGAGGAGCGGAGTCATCGCCGGGAAGCACTTCCCGCAGCGCCCATTCAATCCGGCGGGTCCCTTCCTGAATAGTTCTGACTTGCTCCGCCTGTTCTTTCAAATATGGCGAATACAAGATCGGCTGCAATGCATTGCGAACGTGGTGGTTCATCTCAGAAATTACGCGCATCTTTTCAAGAATGAGTCTGTGCTGATGGCGCTCATAGGCGAACACCAGAACTCCAGCAAGGGCACCGATCAGCAGGTCATCTACCGCCGCAGGCACGCCGCTCACACCCAAGTTGTCCAGCAGCGCTCTCAGAGCAACGCCGAGAAGAAAGATTCCGCAGCCCAAGCCAAAACTGTAAACCGCCCGGCGCTTGAGAGTGACGGGTTTCCTGTACATACGCCACCAATTATTTCACAATGGTACCAAGTCCTTATAAGCCGCCGATGCTGGGAAAAGTACTCAAATATATCCGCGAACACCAACTGCTCCGGCCGGGAGAGCGCGTTGCGATTGCGTGTTCCGGCGGCGCCGATTCGGTGGCGCTTCTTCACGTACTGGCTGAGCTGCGAGAGGAGATTGGTGTCGTGCTTTCGGTGGCCCACTTCCATCACCAGATTCGCGGTTCTGAAGCTGACTTGGACCAGCGTTTCGTCGAAGAACTGGCTGCACGGCTTCGAGTGGATTTCTACACTGCTTCAGGAAACGTCCCGCAGCATGCAGCCCAGCGCAAGATCAGCCTTGAGACGGCTGCCCGCGAGTTGCGTCATCAGTGGTTCGCGGAGCTAATCAAGCAGGGCAAAGCTGACAAGATCGCCACCGCCCACACGCTGGACGACCAGGCCGAAACCGTGCTGATGCGCATCCTCCGCGGAACCGGAGCACGTGGACTGGCTGGCATTGCCCCCGCCCACAAAGCAAAGCACCTCGTCAGACCCCTATTAACAACCAGACGGCGTGAAGTCGAGGCCTACCTGAAAGCACAAAGCCAATGCTGGCGGGAAGATTCGTCCAATCTAGATCTTGGCCATACCCGCAACCGTGTCCGGCACACCCTGCTTCCTCTCCTTGAGCGCGACTTCAACCCGGCAATCCGGCAGACTCTGGCCGATCTGGCGGAAATAGCGCAGGCTGAAGATGACTATTGGAACAACGAGCTCTCCGCGTTGTTGCCAAGACTGATTCATGAAGGAAAGCCAAGCCGTAGCGGACGTAGCTCAAGTGGCGATGCTCAAGGCATTCTTGCGCTTAATTTGTCGGGTTTGCGAAGCCTGCCTTTGGCCATCCGCCGCCAAGTTATCCAGAGAACAGTTCAGCGCTTAGGTATTTCGCTTGAATTCAAGCATATTCAACAACTTACGTCTCTGGCGGAACAAGGGAAACCGGGCGCAAAGCTGGCGTTACCCAATGGGTTGGCGGCAATTCGCACCGTCCGCGAGATTCAGTTCAGCCGAAACATGCCAAAACTACCGGGAAACTACTGTTATTCGCTCTTGATCCCGGGTGAAGTTAGCGTGCCGGAGGCGGGAATTACCATCCGGGCGAGGTTAATAAGTGATGGAAAACAAAAGGCTTCAAGTTATAATGGGGCAACGCTCTTAGAAGCAAGCCTGTTGGGTTCCGAGCTGAAAGTAAGAAATTGGCGTGCTGGTGATAAATTCTTTCCGGCCCACACCCAATCCCCCAAGAAAGTAAAAGAGTTGCTGCAACCGGATCGTCTAGGACGGGAAATCTCTCCCGCCCAGCGCAAGACTTGGCCGGTGATTGAAAGCGCCGGACAAATTGTCTGGATGCGATCTTTCCCCGTCCCGCAGAACTTTGCCGGCAGCTCAGGGAACGGGGAAAGATCGCATCCAGACAATTTGTCCGGCGCTTTCAATCACCGGCCAAGTCTTGCGCTGGGCGGGAGAGATTTCCCGTCCTAGACGATCCGGTTGCAGCAACTCTTTTACTATCTTGGGGG
>DASXIL010000665.1:0-8757 GCA_036497985.1 Candidatus Angelobacter sp.
TGATTGCAGCCGCAATCACTCCCGCCCAAAGCCATTTGAAATTCCACCATCCTTCTGACGCTTTCTTTTCTTCTTCACGCAGGTTCGCCAGGATTCTAGTTTCCAGCCCCGGACGCGGCTCCGCTGAGGAATAGTTGGCCAGCAGCGAGTCCAGCGTGTCATCGATCTGCATCTGTTTATCTTTTTCCTGGTCAGCCATGTTTCTTCCCCTCCAGCAGGATCGCCAATTTCTCTTTGAGCTGCTTGCGCGCCCGGAACAGCCGCGTCCGCACTGAGCCTTCCGGTATCTTTATCACCTCGGCAATTTCCGCCGAGTTCAGCTCCTGCACGGTGGATAGTTCCAGCGTCTGGCCCAGGTCATCCGGCAGGCCCGCGATTAGCCTTTGCAATAGCCGCTGCTTCTGCCGCTCCGCAAGCTGTTCATCCGCTGCGGGAGTTCCGTCAGAAAGCGATTCCATCAATTCCGTGCCGGACTCGCCGTCATTCAATGAAAGCATCTTGCGGCCAGAGCGCCGTTTGTCCAGCGCGGTGGTCCAGGCAATCCGGGCCAGCCATGTTTTGGCGTTGCCTACTTCGTGCAAACGGTCCTTGTGTTTCCATACCCTGAGAAAGCATTCCTGCGCCGCATCTTCAGCATCGTGATGGTTGCGCAGAATGGAGTAGGCGATGAGAAAGACCATTCGGGAATGGTCGGCCACCAGCATTTCAACTGTGGGAGCCGTAGCTTCCATGGCAATCGCTGATTTCAGAACCGTATCTCCCAAAATTGCCTGCCCCGCCATTTTCCCTTCCTGAAAGAAATGACTGCTGGAGAACGGAAAGTGTTCTGATATTTTGCGCTTATTTTAGGGGGACCACGACGCCGGGCGACTGCAATGGACAACCTCTTTTACTCTTTTCTCAAGAAGTCGACTTCATCCTTTTTCGCAATCTGTGTACGCAGATGCCTTTGGATGGGCATCTTGCTACGAGGGCGCATGAGGTATCCAAGCGCGTTAAGACGTGGCACAGGCGAGAGACTGCGAACGAACAAGCACTTAAGACCAAGCGCATAAGCGCGGCCAGAGAATGCCTCAATCCATCTGGTGGCAGACTCTCTCTTGGCAAGGCACGGCGTTGCAAACTGGAACCATCCGAGCACCGTAGGCAGGGCACGGTGTTGCGACCTGAATGATCCAAGCGCCGTTAGGCGCGACGAGAGGTTAGCCCACCCTGAGGCGAGCGTACGCGAAGCCGGAAGGGTGGGTCACGATCAATAAATTTGGAGCGCCGTAGGCGCGGCACAACTATTACAACAATGCCGGAATGGGATTATAGATTAATGTTTAGCGCACATCGAGGGTTAGCGGCTGGAACAAAACTTTATCGAACGAACAAACACAGGATGCGAATGGCTAGTTTTTCCTCAAGTTTAGCCGCAAGTTGCTTAATGGATGAGTAGAAGGTGGGGGTTTGCATTACAGCCTCCTTGAAACTCAAACTTGGCCAGGCAAAAAGCTAAAAGCCTTATCGTCCGGTCTCTATAGACTCATTCTGAGCCTAGCTCTAGTTTAGGCGGCGACTGTTAACGGAGTGTTAAACGAGATATTTATTTTTGAAAGCTCAATCAGGATAGGCGCACGACGGGAAGCAGAGCACAAGCTGCATGCTCTTATTTATTGGGTAATTTGCGGCGTCGACCCTTTGATTAGGTCAGCACAACAGCCGGCACAATCGTTCCGTAGAAGATTCTTGACGTGTTCGTGTATTTCATCACGAATCTTGCGAACAGCATCAAGCGGCTGTCCTTTCGGATCGGGCAACGACCAGTCAATCACACGCAGCCCGGGAACAAATGGGCAAGCTTCTCCGCAACCCATCGTGACTAAGACATCCGCGCGGTTGGCGACCTCCTCCGTGAGTCGTCGCGGCTTCCCCGTTGAAAGATCAATACCGATCTCCTTCATGACGGCGACAACCTCAGGATGAACCCGCTCGGCAGGCGCGGTTCCGGCTGAAATTGCCCGGCATCCTGGCTCCGCGTACAGATTAAAAAAAGCAGCCGACATCTGTGAGCGACCGGCATTATGAATACACGCGAATACGTATGTTTTAATCGTCGTATTGATCTCCGTCGTTTCAGCCGGATGAGGGATGAGGACTTTCTGTGCCTGGCCGCTAAGATTCGGCAGCAGCCAACGGAATAGCAATGTGGCCGCAAGTGCTCCGCCAAACTGAGCTGCAACAAAACCGGGGACATCCTGAAGACGGATTCCCGTAAAGGTGTTGGAGAATGCGCGTGCAAGCGTAACAGCGGGATTGGCAAAGGAAGTGGACGCAGTGAACCAATAAGCGGCGGCGATATACGCCGCAACCGCAAAAGGGACCATGCTTGCGCGGGACTTAGAGCATCCCCAAATCACAGCCATCAGTCCAAAGGCGGCCACAAATTCACTGAACAGTTGGCCGGCGCCATGCCGTTGGTGTAGCGAAAGCGAATAAACCGGCAGTGAAAACATGAGATGCGCAATTGAAGTCCCAATCAATCCTCCTAAGGATTGTGCCGCCACATAAAACGCGGCTTCACGTCGAGAAAGTCCGCCTGCGAGCATGTCACTTACGCTTACAGCAGGATTGAAATGAGCGCCTGAGATTCCGCCGAAAGCCAGAATTATCGCCACTAATGCAGCGCCGGTTGCGATGGAATTTGCCAGCAGCGCGATCGCAACGTTTCCTGCGGAAAGGCGCTCTGCCATCACTCCGGAACCGATGACTGCTGCAACCAGGAAAGCCGTTCCCACAAATTCTGCGACAACGCGACGAGGCAGAGTGGATTTCATTTGGTAAATGATACCTCGGACATGGTTTGTTATATCAATAGTCCTGCGTAGCATTTGCGAAGCTAAAAAAGGGCCCGGCGTTTAAGCTGGACCCATTCCCAGGGAGGGGGAAACTTACCGCGTCGGCGTGCAATCCTGTGCCGGCGGCAACGCCACGCCAATCTTTGTGTTCAGTGATGGCGAGGTGTTGAAGTCAAACATATCTTCCAGTGTGTTGGCATGCTGGTCGCGTTTGGTGAGATGCGGATGCGCAGGTTCATCCTCATCGTCGCGATGTGTGCTGCCGGCCGGCGTCATGAAAATGGTTTCGATCAGCGCCAGAATCGAAGTATGGTCGCCGACGGTGTGGGAAACATAGCTTGGTTTGGAAAACGGCGAGATTGCCAGGAAAGGCACGCGGACGCCGTACTGATCAAAATTGGCGCAAGCGGACGGGAATGGCCCGGTGGGATCGAGAGCGAATTGCGGACACAAATCAGCGGCGTCTTTGGTCGTTGTATCCGTTGCACTTAGCAAATTAGATGAGCACTCCGCGCCCTGGCCCGGTTGCAGGCTTGTGGGAGGATTGGAAAGATCAGCGCACTGGCCCGGGTTGATGCCATCAGGATTCGGCGCATGGCCCTGCCGCGCGCGAGGCGACTGTACGTGGTCATAGAATCCGCCATGCTCGTCGTAGGTAAAAAGAATGATCGTGTCTTTCCAGAAAGGGCTGTTGCGCACGGCATTCACAACCTGGGAGACAAAAGCCTGCCCGCGCTGAATGTCGGTCGGCGGATGCTCATCATTTTCTTTCGTGATTCCCAGAACGCCTAGGTTCGGGTCGACAAACGAAACTTGCGGCAGCGGAGGCAATGCCGGCGAGCCGGCAATCTGTCCTAAAAAGACCGGTAGTGGCAGAAAGTGCGGATCAATTGGGGCAGGGAACGGACGGAAGCTGCCGCCCTGCGGAACATCCTGGAAATAATCCGCCCACGTCACGCCGTTCTTTTCCATCAGGTCAAAGATCGTGCCCGTGATGGGCTTATAGCCGCCGCTTCCCGGAGGCGGAAAGCTGTCACTCGTCGTGAGATGGCCAAAAGATGTGGCCGCCATCAGATACGAACGGTTGGGAAATGTGGGCCCAAGCACTGAAGCGAAATAGCGGTCATTCACTGAAAATTTCTGCGCCAGATCGTAATAGAAGGGAATTTCATTCTGGTTGTAGAAAGCCATGGTCTGGTCGTCCGTGGCGTTTTCTACGCCATTATCCAGTTGCTCGGTCTTGTCATTGATCAGCACAAAACCATCCATCAGTCCCTGAAAAAGAGTGTCATTAGGATGGTTGAAATTGGCTTCGCGATGCGTGCTGGCCCAGCCGTGGTCTAGATCGGGCGCAACGCAGCGGCGAGAATCATGGAAAGCAAACACTGTGCTTCCGTCATCGTCCTTGTTGGCATTGCGGCAGGTAAAATTGCCCGCTGCATCCACGCGGCAGCTCAGGCCGTCCACACAAGAATGGTCATCTTTGCGGCAGCCGCCATTGTGGTCGTCACCATCTTCACGCCTGGGGTTGTGATATGGACTGCCGGGCGCATATGCCAGCGCACCGAAATAATTATCGAATGAATGGTTCTCCTGCATGATGACGATGACATGTTTGGCCTTATGAGGATCGCCTTCGGCCACGACTGTAGTTCCAGCCAGCAAGGCTGCTGTAAAAAGCAAGATCGGCATGGCGAAGCGGGGGCTAAACCAACGCATAATGCTCTCCTTTATTTAAACCTTTTGGAACTTGCGCATAATAACGCAAAACTTTCCGCAGGTGCATTAAACAGGAGCCATCAGCCGGAATGGTGAAGATCTCGTTAAAATCGTGGCCTGGTCGAATACCTGACAGCGCTGATGCGGGTCTTTCTGTCTTGGGATGCGGCCCGCATTTGCCCAATACCAATTAGCTTTCCAGCGATTTTGATAGCCTGGATCTGCGATTTCGCATGTATGGTGGTGGCTTCCTACCAAATGGTTATTCCACCGTTTTTTGCGGTCGGTCCTACGTTTGTTTCAGCGGTACGCCACGCCGATTTCCCATGCAATCGCATTGATCGGCTAGTCTGCGCAAAATTTGCGTACTCCGCGATTTATGTGGCAAAAAGCCGACATCTCCCTTGACACGTGAGTCTCACCCCTCCATACTCTTACGCAACTCAGGAATTAAGGTTAAAACCGGAGGCGCGCTCAGCACCCCCTTCCGACGGGTATCCCAGGCTAGGAGCCTTCACGGGCTCAGTTGCGTATTTCTAAATAAGAAGGTTGCTGTATGAATCCCTGCAGGACTCTGCGGCCGCTTATTGCGGTCATGCTCTACTTTTGTGTCCTTTTTGCCTCTGCCCAAAGCCCTTCAGCCGGCGCCAACGTGAACATGGTTTCCGGCACGGACTGGACCACCGGCGACCCGTTTCTTCAGCGTCAAAATGAGCCTTCATCCGCTGTGTCCTCGCGGAATCCGCTGCACCTGTTGGCGGGCGCTAATGACTATCGCACCGTGGATCTCCCAGGACTTCTTGGAATCGACGAACGCGGCGACGCCTGGCTTGGTATCTTCAAATCCTTTGACGGTGGCCAGACGTGGCAAAGCACTCTGCTGCCCGGATACCCTCTCGACTCCTCTTCTGACGGTCTGGCTTCTCCGTTGCGCGGCTTTCAAGCTGGCGCCGATCCCGCAGTGCGTGCCGGAACGAATGGTTTTTTTTATTACAGCGGTATCGCCTTCAATCGCGGAACAAATCCGTTGGGGGCCGTGTTTGTTGCCCGCTTCATTGACAATGACAATCGCGAAAACGGCGATGCCACCCGCACCCAGGGAGCAATCACCAATGTGACCCCTGCTGATTCAATCCGCTATCTGGGCGAGACCATTGTTTCGCGCGGCAGCTCAACCCAGTTTTTGGATAAGTCCTGGCTGGCCGTGGACGTTCCCCGCGGTACGGCAACCTGTACTATCAATTTCACAAATCCTGACGGTTCTGCGGGCAGTGAAGTTGTCCCGGCCGGCGCTGTGTTCGTAAGCTATACGGCTTTCAACAGCGCCGCCACAACCGACGACCATGATGGCGATGACGATGACGATGATGTCCCCTCCAGCAACACGCAGATTCTTTTTGCCCGCTCCACGGATTGCGGCAAGACTTTTGGTGTACCCATAAGAATTGCCGGAGGTTCCATCAATCAAGGGTCTGTTTCAGTCGTGGATCCCAGCAGCGCCGGCAACCCTGCAGCCACTGTGTATGTTGCCTGGAGACGCTTTGCCGACCCTTTCCATCGCGGAGGGATCGCGATTGCTAAATCCACCAATGGAGGCGCAACTTTTGGCAATCCCGTTGATGTGGTGACTTTTCCTTCATCCTGTCTCGCTACGCCTACGGGCGCCGGTTGTCCCATTGATCAGGGCTTGAGCATTGGTGGAGGTTCTTTCCGCACGAATACATATCCAACCATGGCCGTGGACGACAGCGGACGCGTCTATGTTTCGTGGTCGCAGCGCCAGAGCAACGGTGATGCGCGCATCATGATGTCTGTTTCCGCCAACGGCGTGAACTGGTCGGGTTCAGGAACGCCCGTCGATCTTGGATTGGTTGCCGACGATCATGGCAACCCATTTACTAATCTGGCAAATCCTTCACGCGGACACCAGATCATGCCCACGCTCACCTTCAACGCGGGCAAACTCATGCTGGTGTATTACGATCTTCGCCAGGACCACACGCTGGGCGTCTTCACCTTGACTCCCGATCTCACCGGCTATACGGAAACGCGCAAGCTGCTGGGCGAACTTGATCCCAGCGATCCCAATTACAATCCGGCTGCGGTCTTCAATTCCTTTATGACTGATGGAGCCAACGGTGTGGGCGCCACGCTCACCATCCGCCGCCACACCATTGATCTGCAGGGCGCGCAGACAAGCCCTGCGGCGGCCGGCAGTCTGGTGGTTCCCAGCTTTAATTCATTCCGTATCTCCCGTTATCAATTTGGCGTCAACCCGTTTGACTCAACCAGTGTGGCCGAGCAGCTCCAGGTCAACACGCCTAACCTGCCGCTGTTTGTTTCCGGCACGCAGCCTTTTATCGGCGACTATATTGATGTTGCCGGCGCGCCCAGCTTTGTCATCAACAACGGCAAATGGAGCTTCAACACGTCGCCCAGCAGCAATCCTGTGTTCCACGCCGTATGGACAGACAATCGCGACGTGCGTCCTCCGCTCGATGGCGACTGGACAAAATACACGCCGCCATTCTCCGCTTCCAATCCCACCGGCCCGCACCCGAGCGTGTTCGATCCCACACAGACCGTTCCGGTTTGCGCTGACGATAGCCGCAGCGGTATGCGCAACCAGAATATTTACACCTCGCGCATTGCTCCGGGAATTGTTGTGGCCGCTCCCGGAAACTCGAAGACACTCGGCTTCATCGCCAATACCACGACGCTGCTGCTGCGCATGTTTGCTGTCACTGTGCAGAACACCACGGGCGTGGAAAAAAGTTTCCGCATCACCATAGCGAACCAGCCGTTGCTGGCCAATGGCACGCCTGATTCTTCTGGGTCTGCTTCGTTGCAACAGTTTGGCCCAGTGGTTACGTTTGAAGATGTTACGGTTTCCGCGGAAGCGGGAGTGTCGCGCCCAATCTTTGTGCAGTCCGCGAATCCAACCGCCAGCATTATGGTGAACGTGCAGGAAATTACAGCGCCGGGCGGAACATTCGTAAGCAATGGCTTGCAGGCCAGCACCACGCTCAATCCAGATCCCACTGCGCCCGCGATCATCGATCCGGACAATCCCGCGATTGCGAATCCGGCGATTGCCAACGCAGAGGTTTATAACCCAGCTATTGCCAACCCGGCAATAGCAAATCCAGCGATTGCGAATCCCGCGATCGCCAACCCCGCTATTGCAAACCCTGCAATAGCAAATCCCGCGATTGCCAATCCGGCGATTGTTGCGGCGTTGAATCCGGCCATCGCAAATCCGGCAATTGCGAATCCCGCGATTGCCAATCCAGCAATAGCAAATCCGGCCATTGCCAACCAGACCGTGACTGACGCCAGCTATACGATCGTGAACAACGGCAACACCGTGGGATCGTACGCCATAAAACTTTTTGGCACACAGCCAGCCGGAACCAGCCTGCAATTGATCCTGAGCAAGCTGTACGCAACGCCGGGGTCACAGAATTGTCAGCTCACGCCGCAGGTGCAGAACATTGTTCTGGTAAGCGTTCCAGATCCGGTGATTGAAAGCGCAGACCAGCTTGGCGATCCGGAACTACCCAACTCCAGCACCAAGAACGCGACTCTGAATCTGCGGCCGGGTGAAACCGGCATCGTGACTCTGCGTTCTAACGTGGGTAGCGCTGCCGCGCTTCAAGACATTCTGGACAACATCACACCTGTGGTGGTTTCTCACGCGGTCAATACTGGAGGCGGTGCGCCGCCAGCCACGCTTGCCATCACCACGTCAAATGGCCCGCTGCCTGCCGGAATTTCCGGCGTTACTTACACCACTTCTCTGAATTCTTTTGGCGGAAACGCGCCTGTAACCTGGGCAGTGACGTCTGGAGGCCTGCCTCCGGGACTTACGCTCGATAGCCTGACCGGAATTATTTCCGGCACGCCGACAGCCCCAGGCTTTTTCGCTTTGTCGGTATCGCTCACGGATACTTCCGCGCCAACCCCAAGCGTGGCTTTCCGTAATGTGAGCATCACCATCGCGCAACCGCTCATTATTACTACTGCGTCCCTGGCGGATGGCGTGGTCGGCTCTGCATACACCCAGACCCTGGCCGCTACCGGCGGCAATGCAAGTTATACATGGAGTCTCAGCAGCGGAACACTGCCCGCGGGTCTCTCACTGAGCGCTTCCGGCGTCATCAGCGGCACTCCCACGGCAGTCACTCCCGGCACAAGC
>DASXIL010000666.1:0-4538 GCA_036497985.1 Candidatus Angelobacter sp.
GAGAGGGGTGCCGGGCGGAATGCTGGCATACATGGTGGAGAAAGGCCTGGGTGGTGAATGGCAGGATGTGCAGAAGATCATTGCCGAACACCTGAAGATGCCATTGGAGGAAGCCACAAAGTACAAATTGCCTTCCGGATGTACTTTCCGGCCAAAGATCATGACTGACCGGCCGATCTACGGGCTGCCACTTCTGCAAGGGCCATTGACTTTTGCGCCGACCAACGAAGCCGGGGTACTGGCGGCTTTTGCGTGCCATGCGCGAGAGCTGGGTTTCACCATCCTGAGATTGCAGGCGGCATTTCCGGACTGTGAAGCGTTGCGCGAGGTGGGCCCAAACAAGGGTCAGAGAGTGCTGATTGAATTGGAGTATGAAAGCCGGAATTTTCTGGACCATCAGCACCCCATATCTGGGTGCGATTTGATTGTGTGTTGGATTAACAATTGGCCGGATTGTCCGCTGGAAGTGATAGAGCTGAGCAGCGTGCTGCGGGATTTGCAGAATCGGGGGAAGTGAAAGGCAAGAACCTACCGCGGATTCACGCGGATGAGCGCGGATCGGGAAAGGGAGGAGATCGGGACATCGGGAAATCGGGGCATCGGACTGTCTCACCCTGGAGCTCACAATTACCTAAGTAACCCTGGCGCACTGTTCTTGTGGGCACTGGCGGCGGAACTTTGGGGTACGATTGCTGCGTCCTCCTCCCAGAGAACTTGCATAGGTGACCTACAGGACCCCAACGATGCAAGAACACCCGGAAACCGCCACAGGAACCGCCACGGCCACAGGCATAGCAACGGATTCAGCCATAAGCAATGCTACGTCCGTAGCTACGGGCGAGGCTAACGCCTCAGCCAATGCCACTGGCGCAGCTACGGCTGCCGCTCCACGCACGGCCAGCCTTGAACTGGTGAAGGAACTGCCTCGGGGCAGCGTAGGCGTAGTTCATCACGCCAGAAATCCGCAGCAGAACCGTTCCGTCGCGCTGCGCAAGTTTGAGGTCCCGGAGTGGCTGGACGACGCAAACGAACTGATCCAGAAAATTCTAGCGGAGGCGAAAGCTGCTAGCGCGCTGGACCATCCCAACATCGCCAGGCTATATACCTGCGGCTACAAAGACTTTACGCTTTTCATGACGGCTGAGTTCGTTGAAGGACAGACTCTTAGAGAGCTGATGACCAAACGCCAGCCGGAGATGAACGAAGTATTACAGATGGCCAAACAGCTTTTGACGGCGCTGGATTACGCGCACAGCAAAGGCGTCTGCCATAACTATCTGAACCCAAGCAACATCAAGGTCCTGCCCGACGGCACGCTCAAGCTGCTTGACTTTGGCTTGTTGCGCGATAAGAACCTGCTGACGCAGTCTCCAACCAAGAAGCTGGAGAACGAGCCGTATCTTTGCCCGGAGCAGGTAAAGAACAAGCCCATGAACCGCGCGGGAAATATCTTTAACGCGGCCACGATTATCTATCAGCTCTATACGGCGCGCAGCCCGTTCAGCGGGCCGCATCTGGGTGAAGTGGACCGCGCAATTACAGATGTGACTCCGCATCCGATGCAAATGGCGCATCCGCGAGTGCCGGAAGAGATTTCAAGAGTGGTGTTGAAGGCGCTATCGAAAAATCCGGCGGAAAGGTATGGCAGCGGCCAGCAGTTCTTTGCCGCGCTGGAAGAAGCTGCCAAAGCCGCGCCGGTTTCTCGCGCTAACAGCACGGGATCGATCCCTGTTTATAAGGACGGGCCGGGACCGAACGCCAGCCAGGCAATCAGAGTTCAGCCTTCGCCAAATGCCAGCCAGTCATTCAAAGCTGTGCCCGGACCGAACGCGAGCCAGAGCTTTAAAGCGATACCGTCAGGTTCGGCGAGCCAGGTTGTTAAAGTGACGCCGGGAACGGTGGGCACAACGTATGTTGGTCCGGAAAAAACTTCAGCACGCAAGCCGGTAAGCACGGCGAACCACTGGAAAGTAGTGGCGGCTGTGGTCGGCGGACTTTGCCTGATTGTAGTTTTAGCATTGCTGTTCCAGCGGCATCCGGCTGAAGAAGAAGATGCGGCTGGGTCGTCGCAGTCGGCGGCGAAGGCGCGTGCGCCGTTTAGCGGCAAAGCAGAGCAGGCAATTGAGAAGGTAAAAGCAGCGCAAGATAATGCCGCGCAGAGCAAATCGCAGTCCGCTGCCGCTCCGGCTCCCGCGCGCGCAGGCAAGTCAGCCCGCTACGTGCCTGCCGCTCCGGTGGCCCCGCCCACGGCTAGCGAAGGACAGTTGATCGTCTCTTCCATGCCCATGGGCGCAACGGTAGAAATTGAAGGCCACGCAGGGCAACAATGGAAAGCTCCGCAGACAGTCCCCGGACTGGCCGCAGGCACGTATAAGGTTTCGTTCAACATGCCCGGTTATGCAACTGAGACGCGTACGGTTCAGGTCACCGGCGGTGCGCGCACCCCGTTGGATGTCCGCATGAACGCCGTAAAAGGCTTTGTAACGGTAGCCAGCAAGCCGGCCGGTGCGGGAATCTGGATCAACGGAAAAGACACCGGCAAAGTTACCCCAATTGAATTTCTTGTCGAACCCGGGGCGCAAAGCATCGTGGTTCGCAAGCAGGGTTATCTTGAGGCATCCACGGAGCTCAAGCTGGTTGCTGGGCAGTCCGTGAATTACGCGCCCAGCCTCATGGCGGCTGGCCGTACGGATAACATTCGGCTGGTTGGCGGCAGCGGCGTTGGAAAGCTGCTGGGCAACAATGGCGGCAGCTCAGGCATGGCCCGGATCGAAATCAAAACTGAACCCAAGGGCGCGCAAGTGACGATCAACGGAACGCCTCTGCAAAAGACCACGCCGCTTGAGGTCCAGTTGGAAGCCGGCAACTATGACATCACCATCCAGAAAGACGGCTTCAAACCGATCCATGAGAGCGCGATTGTTGGAATGGATGACCGAATCAAGATCGACCGGCCACTTTCACACTAAAATTTTGTTTGCGCAAAACGGACGCGGACGGCCTGGATTTCTAACTAAGGGCCGTCCGTTTTTCTTGCTCACCGTGCGCTTGCCGTCCGCATCAACACAGAATTCCAGATAGAATAGAACTAACCCATTCTTTAGAGAGCAGAGCTGAGACCGATTTGAATTCCAGGATTCGCAATATCGCAATTATCGCGCACGTTGACCACGGAAAAACCACGCTGGTGGACGCCATGCTACGTCAGAGCGGCGCTTTTCGCGCCAATGAAGCTGTGGTGGACCGTGTAATGGACTCCAACGATCTGGAGCGCGAGCGCGGTATCACCATTCTGGCCAAGAATACGGCCATTATTTATCACGACGTAAAGATCAACATCGTGGATACGCCCGGCCACAGCGACTTTGGCGGCGAAGTGGAACGCGCCCTGAAAATGGTGGATGGCGTTATGCTGCTGGTCGATGCCAGTGAAGGCCCGCTGCCGCAGACGCGCTACGTGCTCAGCAAGGCCCTTGAAGCCGGCCTGCCTCCGGTGGTGGTGATCAACAAGATTGATCGTCCGGACGCGCGGGCGCAGGAAGTATTGAACGAGTTGTACGATCTATTCATCGATCTTGACGCGCGCGAGGATCAGCTTGATTTTCCCGTGCTCTATACCAACGCAAAAGCTGGAACGGCTTCCACCAGCATTGATGTCCCGGGTGAAAATCTGCGGCCGCTTTTTGACGCCATCCTGGCCAACACGCCAGAGCCCGCCGGTGACCCCGCGAGCCCTTTACAAATCCTGGTGGCGAACCTTGATTACAGTGACTATCTTGGCCGTCTGGCGATTGCCCGTGTCTTTAATGGCACGCTGCGCAACGGACAGGAAGCCGGCATTGCCAAGCTCGATGGCTCGGTGCAGAAGTGGAAGATCACCAAACTGTTTTCTTTCAGCGGCCTCAAGCGCGTTGACATTGACCAGACCGAGCTGGGTGACATTGTTGCCATTGCCGGCGTAGAAGGTATCGGCATCGGCGAAACCATCACCGAGGTTGAAAATCCCGCGCCGCTGCCGCACATCGTGATTGATGAGCCGACGATCGCGATGCAGTTTTCCGTGAACACGTCGCCCTTTTCCGGTCGTGAAGGAACGTACGTCACGTCGCGCAACCTGCGTGATCGCCTGCAAAAAGAGCTGCTTACTAACGTCTCTCTCCGCGTGGAAGATAGCGGCGCAACCGATTCATTCAAGGTCCTGGGCCGCGGCGAGTTGCAGCTATCGATCCTGATTGAAACCATGCGTCGCGAAGGTTATGAGCTTGCAGTCGGCAAGCCGGAAATCGTGACCAAGCGGATTGACGGAAAGCTAATGGAGCCGAAAGAAAAGCTGATGGTGGACATTCCAGAAGCGTTCATCGGCGTGGTGATTGAAAAGCTGGGAGCCCGCAAAGGCCAGATGCTAAAGATGCACAATCATGGTTCAGGCCGCGTGCGACTGGAATTTACCATCCCCAGTCGCGGCATGATCGGCCTGCGCTCAGAGCTGCTTACTGACACGCGCGGCACCGTGATCCTGAATTCTCTCTTCGATGGTT
>DASXIL010000667.1:0-8419 GCA_036497985.1 Candidatus Angelobacter sp.
CAGTCAGAACTGGCATTTCTCGCGTGCGACGGAGCTTAAGAAGCTCTTCGGCGCTTGTCCTCGGTTTGCTGCTTACCCACACTTTCGGCTTCGCTATGCACTCGCCTTAGTGTAAGTTAACCTCTGGTCGCGCCTAACGGCGCTTGGATCGTTGCTGCTAGCTGCTGGATAAACGCGAATCTTCAAGTACTGTCAATTTTTGAGTTTTCTGCGCAAAGGATCTCCGAAGACATTCATCGCGAGGGCGACGGCAGGCGACTCGCCCAACATCAGCGCCCGATCACTGATCAACTTTACCTGAAGCGTTCTCCGCAAGGAGCGAGCGCCACCATCTCATGATGGTCGACCGTGTGATGTATTCAAAACAGTGAAGATTCAAAGGAATGTCCTTTGCCATCCATGTACTGCCTCTCTCATGCGATCCAAGCGATATCATCCGTTCAGCTGGGGCCGCCCAGGAAGGATCGGCGTATGGTGGCGAGCACATCGGCGAGGGAAAAGGCCGTCCGTCATGCAGCGCAAGAGAGCGATATCCGTACACCAATTTAATGGCTTTCCGATAAGTGCAAGGCTCCCACGAGAACTGAGCCCATTCCGCTGGCCGCTCTGCGGGTGGGTTTGGGATGAACTCCATACAGAAATCAATAAACTTCTTTGTTGCTCCCATACTTTCAGCAAACGTATTTGCTACCAGCGGCAGAAGGTTCTTATCCAGGTGTGAAACGAGAATGTTGTAGAGTTCCGGCTTTGAGGTTTTGAGTCGCTCGATGTTGCTGCCTGAGTCCCTCCTCCACTCGTTGGCAGCGGATTCGACCGCGGAGACAAAGAGCAACCAAGTAAGCTCCGGCTCGGACTCGGCCAGCCACAGTCCGTCCTGATAAAGCCGCGCCGCGCGGACCAAAGCGTTGACCTTAGAAGGTGACAAGCCAGGTAGCGAATTAAGGATCTGTAGAGGATCCATCGAATGTTGCCCTTTCGCGACGCTCGGTAGTGTATAGGCTCGCGGAACGAAGAATATCGGTTCCGTCTGATCGCCGATTTCCTCCGGTGTGCCTAACGGGTCTCCGTGTGGTACGAATCTCCTAACGGAGCGGCCAGCACGAAGCCGGATGCCCATCGCCATTGAAGCGAGCGCAGCAAGCTCTTCGGGAGGCGATCCACCGTGGTAAAGGGTCGAATTCGTCTTCTGGAAATCTGGGTAGTCCCATTCTTTATGCATGGCATAGCGGAGGATGATGGCTGGCTTTATCGGTCTGAGATTTCCCGCCGCAACGGTGTTGATGAACGAGTAAGGGCCCAAAACCATCTCGCCAGTAACGTGAGCATCTGAGAACAGAGGAAACTCCGATGTTGCTAACCATGGCTCTTTGTTATTGAAGGCTATCCAGTTCGCCACTACCGGTACTTGTTTCAGTTCGTCTGCCAAAGATTCCTCGGAAGATGTTGGAACTGTATAGAAGTATCTACGCCGAGTCCAATTGGCTGCATGTGATTTTTCGTCCGTTGGTAACAAGAAACGCCCAAGGGTACCTTCAGCGGCTGAAGCCGGGAGGGTTTATCAGCTTTACCGCAGGTCTAAAGACCTGCTCCACCCCGCCGTGGGACACGGTAAAACATAAACGGGGCTGAAATAAACAAACTCCAAATGGAATCGGCTGACACAGCAAACATTAAGTCTGCGCAGCCGAGGGCTCCTCTACCCATTCAAGCCAAAAGCGGGCTTGAATGGGGCCCGGGCTGCGGTCCACGATTCCTTCTTAATTTTGTCGCACCTCCGGCGCTCGGATCGTCGTTGTTCTGTGCGGAATCGTGGCCCTCAGAATCCTACAGGCGCAGGATCCACGTCACTGCGGCAGAGTCACGCGCGAAATGTGAATGGTTTCTGGGCCTTTGTTTGTCAAGATGTACCGTTTCGCGCCGTGTCCCTGGCCGAAAATCCTATTGACTGCCGTATTTTTTTCGCCGATAATCCGCGCTGAAAGACCGAGAGCGGCATCGGCGGGAAAAACCCTTGAAACACCCGGAAAGGCCAGCAACCCTGCAGTCTGCGGGCCATCGTTGGGTCCACAGTTACCGCGGCCTCATGGTTTGAATAAAAGCCCCTTTAATTTGCCGGGCCGAAGTGTGTTCAAACCCTCATCCAGATCAAAAACAAATTGTATTCAAGTTCCCTGGGCTGCATGTGTTTCGTTCAGGGGCTAAAGCGCTTCCCAAGTGAGTGTGCCCAGGCAGGCTTACCTCGGCGGCTAAAGCCGGGCAATGGATGCCGGGTTACGCAGGCATAAATGCCTGCTCCACCCCGAGAAGGAGACAGCAACTCTGGATCCGCAGTAAAGGCCGCACATGAGGCGTGTACGGCACTAATAAATCAGTGCCGTGACATTTGTCTCGACCGCAAAATACTTTTTCCCTGGCCGTTCCACAAAAAGCCCCTGGCTGTACCAAAAAGAAGCTGTGGCACAAAAAGATTAAGGAGAAAGAAAATGAGCCGTGACGAAGTGATTGTCGCCATCAGGCAGACAAAAGAAGAACTCGGGCACGTCCCAACGCTGCAGGAATTGAACTTAAAGACCGGTGTGGGCGCGTATGACATACGAAGAAACTTTGGAGTCTATGCGGAGGCATTGCAGGCATGTGGGCTGGAGGGCCGGGGCCCAGGGTATGAAACAACGATGAAGCAGCTTTTTGCCGATTGGGCAGAAGTGACGCGGAAGGTGGGAAAGGTCCCCACGGTGGGCGATTACGAGGTACACAGCAGATACAGCCTGAAGCCGCTGATGCGGCAGTTTGGGACGTGGCACCGGGTGGCGCCGGGGATGGCGCAGTATGCCCGGGAAAATAACCTGGAGGAGAACGGGAAGGATGTGCTGGAGGTGGTGGCGAACCATATGGAAGCGCGGGAAAGGCGAGCTGGGAGTTCCAAGTGGAGCTTGCGGCCATTCCTGCTGCCAGGGCTGATCAAGGGCGAGCCAGTATATGGTCCGCCGACTGTGGATGCTGACCTGATGCTGGCGCCGACGAATGAGCAGGGCGTAGTGTTTCTGTTTGGGGCGGTGGCGCGGAAGCTTGGCTTTGTGGTGCTGAGAATACAGCCGGGGTATCCGGATTGCGAGGCGCTGCGGGAAATGGAGCCGGGCGTGTGGCAGCTGATAAGGATTGAATTTGAATACGAGAGCCGAAATTTTCTGCTGCATGGACACAAGCCAGACAAATGCCATTTGATTGTGTGCTGGAAGCATAACTGGGCAGAGTCGCCTCTGGAGGTGATTGAACTGAGCAGCGCGATGAAGCAACTTTAACCACAAAGGAACACGAAGGAGGATTGCCAGAATCGCCGGAAGTGGAAATCAAAACCTTTAACCACAGAGGACACGAAGGAACACAGAGGAGAACGGAAGAGCAGGATTGCAAACGAGAAAAAGGAAATGAGAGTGAGAGGAAACCGGCATAGTTCGAGAAAAGACGCTGCATGGTGACGATAGGGCTCCCTCGCTCCGCTTCGGGATTTTAGAAAGAGGTCAGATCGCCTGTTCCAACGGCGCGGGCGGATTGATGCTTTCAATTTTTACGAGGGCGATGCGGTGGCCTTCCATCTGGAGGACAGTGTAGCGGCGGTTGTCGTATTCAAAGCGTTCACCGCCTTTGGGGATTTTACCCAGCTGCGACATCACGAAGCCGGCCAGAGTCTCAAAGCCTTCTTCACGCGGCAGAGCGATGTCATATTGGGTTTCAAGGTCACGCAGGTTGAAGCCGCCATCGAGCACCACGGCGCCGGAAGCCAGGGCGATCTCAGGGCGCTGGGCGACATCAAATTCATCTTCCAGCTCACCGACGATTTGCTCCAACACGTCTTCCACGGTGACCAGGCCGCTGATGGAGCCAAATTCATCGACCACGACGGCGAGGTGGCGCTTGCGTTTCTGAAATTCGACCAGAAGATCGTCGAGCGTTTTGCTTTCCGGAACGAACAGGACTTCACGCATGATGTGGCGGACTTTGAGGTCGCCGGAGCGCTGAGCAAAAACGTCGCGGGCGGAAAGGCGCATCTGCATGAGGCGGGAAAGGTCCTTGGAATAGAGCAGGCCGACAATGTTTTCACGGCCTTTCTCCGAATCGTAAACCGGGACGCGCGAATGCTGCTCATCGACGACCTTGGCCATGGCTTCATCGAGCGGCATGTCAGCGGGGAGGGAAAAGATTTTGTGCCGTGGAACCATGATTTCACGCACGGTAAGGTTACCGAGTTCAAGCGCATTGTGAATCATTTCTTCCTCGGCGTCGGGCAGCAGGCCCAGGCGGCGGCTGGCAGTCACGATCAGTTTTAGCTCGTCGGGAGAGTGAGCGCCGCCATCGCGACGGAGGCGTGAGCCAAAGCCGCGCAGAACAAGATTGGCCGACCGGTTCATGAGCATCAGGAAAGGATGAGAGATGGTCATGAAAACGTCCATGGGGCCGGCGACGGCGAGAGCGACACGCTCAGCACGCTCCAGAGCCAGCGATTTTGGAACAAGTTCACCCAGGATGATGAGCGAATACGTGATAGCAAGGAAAGCCAGCGTCGCGGAAAGTCCGTGGGCGTAGATACGCGCGTATGGAATGTTGCCGAGCCATGGAGCGATAACCGCGGCAAGAGTACCTTCACCAACCCAGCCCAGACCAAGGCTGGCCAGAGTAACGCCAAACTGAACGGCCGGGAGAAATTCGTCGAGATGCTGCTGAATCTTGCGGACAGTACGAGCGCCGATACGGCGCTGCTCAATCAGTTGCTGGATACGCGTATCGCGAACGCTGACCATGGCGAATTCCGCGGCAACGAAAAAGGCGTTCGCAGCCACAAGAAGAACCACCAGGATGATCCTCAGGAGGACCAGGGTGACCATGGCCTTTAATCATATACTGGTGGGGCCTTCCGGCAGAAAGAGCGATAGGCCAAAGGCGGCGGTCACGGTCGGCCGGTTGAGGTCGTGGCAAAATTGGTGAGCAAGGATTATTTGAGGCGGCGTTCTTGCATAGGGGAGTTGGGAGCAGAGGACGAACCGCAGGAATCGACCATCCAGACTCACCTGGCGTGAAAACGGATGGGACCTTAGACCGCAAGCACCTCAGGCCAAGGAAGTTTGCTTTCTTTTGCCCCGATTTCCGGTCTAAAGCTAACGGAATAAGTATGTCTTTTTGGGAACTTCTTTCCTTCACCCAACGTATTTAGAAGTGGCATATTTTAAAGAGGGTCTTTCTTATGGCAAATGGCAAAAAAAAGAGCAAACGGGCCATTTATATATTGAGCGCATTCGCAATTCTGGTCGTCATTGTTCTGATACTGGTAGCGGCAACGCGTGGCAGCACAAAAATTGACCCTTCAAAGCTGGCCAAGGTGGAACGAGGCGACCTGGCAAAGAGTGTGGTGGCCACCGGGAAAATTGAGCCGATTACCAAGGTCGAGGTAAAGTCCAAGGCCAGCGGTATCGTGCAAAAGCTGCTGGTTGATTACGGAGAAAAGGTCAAAAAAGACCAGGTTTTGGCCGAGTTGGACAAGGAAGAGATCCTGGCGCAGGTAAACCAGCAGAAGGCGTCATTGCAGGCGTCTGAGGCGGCCGCACGGGCGGCAGAAGCCGATCTTGAGCGCTCCAAGGTGGATGCTGAAGGGCCCGATATTCCCATGCTGAAGCGCGCTTATGAACGTGCCCAGCGTATGGCCAAGGATGGCGTGGTTTCCGAATCGGCGCTGGACGACGCACAGAAAAACTATGAATTGGCCATCAACAAGCAGCAGCTCGGCAAGGCGAACGTAGTTACCGCTACATCGAAGCTGAAACAGGCTGAAGCACAGGTCGCGCAATCCCGCGCTCTGCTTGCCCAGATAGAAAGGGAGTATCAGAACTCAACCATCGTTTCGCCGATTGATGGCGTGGTGCTTTCCCGCGACGTTGAAGTCGGCACCGCCGTAAGCTCCATCCTGGTGCTGGGATCTTCCGCTACACTGGTCATGACGCTGGGCGATACCCGCGAAGTTTACGTTAAAGGCAAAGTCGATGAGTCAGATATAGGCAAGGTCTATATCGGCCAGGCCGCGCGCATCAAGGTTGAGTCATACAAAGACCGCACATTCTCCGGCAAAGTGACCAAAATATCACCTATGGGCGTAGAAAAGGACAATGTCACCACTTTTGAAGTGCGCGTTTCCATTGATAACTCAAAGGGCGAGTTGAAGTCGCAAATGACAGCCAATGCCGAGGTCCTGCTGGAAGAACATAAGGGAATTCTTATGGTCCCGGAAGGCGCGCTGGTTTACGACAAGGACCGCAAAGCTTCCGTTGAAGTTCCCGAACCAGGCGCGAAGGATGGACGGAAGAAACTGGCGGTGACCGTGGGAATCTCCAATGGATCCAAGACTGAATTGCTTTCCGGCCTCAACGAAGGCCAGCAGGTCATCCTGCAATAACCTCGATTTGGAAATTTGGAGGCAAAAATGAAATCAGTGAAATTTCTGGCGCTTGGGATTTGCGCGTCAATGCTGGCTGTGCTTCCTCTGAACGCCGCAACAACCGGCCATTTTGAACGTACCCTGCAAGTGAGTGGCACGGTGGAACTGGAAGCAACTTCCGGCTCGGGCAATGTAAACGTCCATCAGGGTGGAGCGGGAACAGTAGCCGTGACTGCCAAAATCCATGGCAATAACGGGGCTTCATGGCTGTTTGGCAGCGGCAACATTGATGAACGGATCCACAAGATCGAACAGAATCCTCCGATTGTGCAAACGGGCAACATCATCCACATTGGCAGGTTTGAAGACCGCGATCTGACGAGAAACATTTCCATTGATTACGACGTTACTGTTCCAGCGCAGACGCGGCTTACTTCGCATACCGGCTCCGGCGATCAAACCATCAGCGGCCTGCAATTGCCCATGACTGTAAAAACCGGCTCCGGCAACGTGACGGTGGATCGCATTTCCGGCGAAACGCGGGTCAGTTCAGGGTCCGGAGACCTGAAGATCAACTCAATCAAGGGCATTTTGTACGCAGATACCGGCAGCGGCAACATTCACGCAGACGATATCTCTGGTGATGTATTTGTGAATACCGGCAGCGGAGATGTTGAGGTGCGGCAAAGTGCGGGCGGCAGCGTGAAAGCCCAGACAGGATCGGGCAACATCAGGCTGCACGGCGTGAAAGGCGGTCTGCGCGCCGATGCCGGCAGTGGGGATATCCAGGCTGAAGGCGAACCCACGTCTGACTGGCGGCTGGGCGCCGGCTCCGGCAACATCACCCTCAGGGTCCCTTCGCAGGCCTCGTTCAACCTTGATGCCCGGACTTCTTCAGGAACCCTGAAGTTCAATAATCACCAGGTAACAGCACAAGGCACGCTGGCCAAGAACCATATTCAAGGCAAGGTGGGAAATGGCGGCGTGCTGCTGGACATTCACACTGGGTCGGGCGATATCGAGCTTCAATAAGGAACTTTGTGCTTGCACCGCCGTTTAGCTGATTTTGGCGGGATTCTGAGGGCTGAATAGCCATCCACAGCAGTGCAATCGAAAGCAAAATTGCTGGTCCTGCCATAATTGAAAGCTATGACTGACATTGCCGGGATGATGGGACGGCCATCTCTTCTTCCTATGGCTGCCATTTAAAACTCAAAATCGAAGTTCATAGTTCAAAACTATGGCTTGCATCAAAAAAATCACTGATTCTGAGAAGTTCTAATTTTCTTCCAACTCTCTTCTAATCCTGCGGCCTCATTCTGGGTTCGTTCGGCGGATTACTTTAGTACCATACGGGCATCGACCTAATCCATAGGAAGAGCCTATATCACTCAAAGTTCCCGCTCCGGGCAATCAGGCTTTGCGGACTGGTTGTATAGGGCACTTAAGAGTGCAGGGATTCGTGTGCGAGAACAGAGTGAGCAAAACACTCTGTTGTCAAAAGTTTCAACAAATCCTGCTTCTCTAACCCATTCAACGTTTGCAGCCGCCATGTAGCAAGTGGATACAGGGCCGGCCTTTCGCGCCGCAGTCACCTTGCGGAAGCGCGGGGAGACGTTCGTCCTTTAATCCCGCCTGATCGCAACGTAGACGGAAAGGATTAGGGCGATGAAAGATCTCCGGGAAAACAGATTCACGCAGCAAACAATAGCGAGACGAATCGGCGAATGGTCAGAAGCGCCGGCTTTAACCATTGAGGCTCCTGGCGCGCGCGATTATCTGGCTGGATTCGTTCGCGCGGTTGTACAAACTTTGTCGCCTGCATCTGTCCGCGGCTTCTTCCGTGAATTGGATGCCACTGATCCTGTGCTTTCCCGTCTGGGCTGGGCCCTTCTGCTGGCAGTGCCGGTTTTCGCGGCGCTGGCTATGTTTGTTCCAGCAGGAACAGCAGCAGTAAATCCGTGGATCAAGCCCATTAAGTTCTCAATGTCCTTTTCG
>DASXIL010000668.1:0-5856 GCA_036497985.1 Candidatus Angelobacter sp.
TTGTGCGGCATAGGGCACTATCGGATGCGCGCCATGGTGCGGGTATTGAGTGACGATGACTTTCAGAGATGGATCACGGCCCAGGAGGCGGCTGCAACCAGCCACTGAACCATGATCACTCCTCCAAGCTGCAGCACCGGACCAGCCGAGAAATCATTTCTGCGCCGTCATGTCTTCAGCACCGACCACAAGGTTATTGGCCTCGGATATTTTTTTCTTTCTTTGGCTGCGGTACTGGTCGGGGCGTGGCTTTCCTTGCTGATGCGCATACATCTAGTGTGGCCCAAGGCAGCACTTCCCTTTCTGGGTGAGATCAAGCCGGAAAATTATCTGGCTCAACTAACCATGCATGGCACGCTGATGGTTTTCTTTGTCCTCTCCACCGTGCCGCAAGCCGGCTTTGGGACTTTCTTTCTTCCTCTGCAATTGGGCGCGTCGAAGATGGCATTTCCCCGCCTCACTGCCGCCGGCTTTTGGACGGCTTTGGTTTCTTTCTTTGTGCTGATGGCGGCATTCGTGGTTCCGGGCGGCGCGTCAGGCGCCGGATGGACACAATATCCACCGTTAAGCGCGCTTGCTTCGGCTGGGCCCGGACAAGGCTTGGGCACCGATCTATGGCTGATCAGCATTGGCCTGTTTTGTTTGTCTTCTCTGATGAGCGCCGTCGGCTTTGTGGCCACCACAGTTCATCACCGTGCCCCCGGAATGACATGGCTCCGCATGCCACTGACTTGCTGGGCATGGTTCGTTACATCGATACTGATTCTTCTGGCCTTCGGCATCCTTCTGGCCGCAGTAATCCTGTTAATACTCGATCGGCACGCAAGAACAAGCTTCTTTATTCCCGGCGGGCTGTTGGTGAGCGGCAAGGCGATCAATCATTCCGGCGGTTCGCCGCTGATGTGGCAGCACCTCTTCTGGTTCTTTGGACACCCTGAGGTTTATATCGCCATCCTTCCCGCGATGGGAGTAACTTCCCATTTGCTGTCAGTCTTCGCGCGCAAGCCGGTCTTTGGCTATAAGGCCATGGTCGGCGCAACGCTAGCTATCGGCGCTTTAGGCTTCATGGTCTGGGGGCACCACATGTTCGTAAGCGGCATGAACCCGTATGCCGGCTTCGCGTTCTCCACCCTGACAACGGCCATAGCCGTACCTTCCGCCATCAAGACTTTTAACTGGGTGGCGACACTCTACGGCGGAAAAATTCGCTACACCACGCCATTGCTATTTTCCGCCGGCTTCGTATCGCTCTTCATTACTGGCGGACTCACCGGCCCTATCCTGGCCCAGCCGGCGCTTGATACTTATCTGCACGACACATATTTTGTTGTCGCGCATTTTCACTTGATCATGGCCATGGCCGGTGTATTTGCTATCTTTTCCGCTACATATTTCTGGTTTCCCAAAATGTTTGGCCGAATGATGAATGAACGCCTGGGCCGATGGCATTTCTGGATCACCCTATTTGGCGCTTACGCCACGTTCATGCCCATGCATTTACTGGGAATCGCCGGACATCCCCGGCGCTATTCCGAGCTGAGCGGCGTACAATATGTAGCGGCCATGGCGCCGTTGCAGAAATTTGTAACACTGGCTGCCATCGTTACGCTTTTGGGACAAGTCATCTTTCTGGTGAATCTGTTCTGGAGCATGTTGAAAGGGCCGGTGGCAGAGGAAAATCCCTGGGGATGCAGCACGTTGGAGTGGAGCCTGGGCTCACCAGGTCCGGCAGAAGGTTTTGGCGACCGGCAACTCCAGGTAAACCATGGGCCGTATGAGTACAATATTTCCGGAGCGGAGAAAGATTTTGTGATGCAGGATGCTCCGGCCAGCTAGACCGGCGGCAACGTCATCTGAGTAGTGTTATGCCGATCATCAGCGATCGAGTAGAAGTCGAACGCAAGCCGAGGCTGGGTGGTGGAGGGCCAGGCAAGATTCCGCATCGCCGCGGCTTCGGTGGTGGCGATGATGGCGACCATGGCAACTCCGGCGATTTTCGGTCGCGCGAGCAGCGCATGCGTCGTTACCGTATTGGCATGACGCTGTGCATCATCTCCGTCACAGCAATCTTTGTCCTGCTGACCACGGTTTATGTCTTCCGCATGGGCAAGGGGCGTTTCGATGAGGACACACATCGGTGGGTCAGGGACTGGATCCCTCTCACCCTGCCCTATCTGCAGTTATGGACGAATTCCCTGATCTTGTTGCTCAGCAGCTTGACGCTTGAGCTGGCGCGCCGCTCAATGGCAAAGAAAGAAGAGTTCGCCGCCATGGGCATCATTCCCCCGAGGTTCAAGCGCGATCTGCCTTGGCTTGGCATCACGGTCTTTCTGGGATTTTGCTTTCTTGCAGGACAGCTCGTGGTGTGGGACATCCTTCGTTCTCAGGGAGCTTTTCTGGTTTCAAATCCCAGCCGGTCTCTGTTTTATATCCTGACTGGCACGCATGCGGTTCACCTGGTAGGAGGATTGGTCGCGCTGCTTTATGCCGTAGCGGGACGCCTGCTGGCCACGAAATTTGAATCACAGAGGATCGCTGTGGAAGTTACCGGCTGGTATTGGCATTACCTGGCGTTTTTGTGGTTCGGGATCTTTGCTCTGGTGCACTTCGCCCGGGGCTGACCCCGGCACGATGCGCCAAAATCGGCTACCAGCTAAGTCTGCTCGCCTGAGCGCTTTACGCGGACAACGGTAATTTTCCCGAAACCTTCTTCAAAGCCCGGCGCCTTCAGTTTGGCTGCCATCCGTTGGATTACATCCTCTTTAACCTGACGCTCGCGCTTGCGGTTGCGCTCAAGGCAAACTTCAAGTGGAACATCGAAAAAGACGGCATGTACTTCATAACCAAAGCCTTTAGCCATCTTGATCCACTGGCGGCGCTCATGTGGGGCCAGGTTGCTGGCATCAACGTAATTCCATGGCATGCGGGCAATCAGCCGTGCACGGAGTAAGGATCGAAGCGTGGAAAAGACCAAGCCCTGGTAGCGCTGCTCGGTGATGTCGTCAAAAAGGATTGAGCGCAGCATGTCACTGGAAAGGGGGGTTACGCCGCGGCGTTTGAACCAGGTTGTCTTGCCCGAACCGGGCAAGCCGATAGCAAGCACAACCACGCCTTTCGACGGCCGCCCTGAAGCCTTGCCAGCTTGCTGTACCGGTCGATGCTCCGGAACACCAGGAGGTGGCATGGAAGGTGATTCCGGTTGTACCTCGGTTTCCATGCGCGGCTCATTCGTTACCGGCGATTCCTGCGCAGCCTCGGGGGCGTGAGGGGCCTCCGGCTCGATGTCGTCATAGGCCGGCATGAGGGGTTGCGGATGAGCTTCATCGACCAGAGGCTTCTGCTGGCCTACCTTGCCAGTGGCCTCGGTCTCATTTTCCGGCTTTTTTTTACGGCGCTTCATGCGCTCGCGCATCCAGTTGCGCATGCTTCTGTGTGTAACACAAGCAGCTAAGAAGTTGCAAGCAAAGGAGCTTTTTCAGCAGCGAAAAGGGTGAAAACCTGAATCGGAAGCTCCGCATCGAACCGCCTAGTATTTTTGATCCGATTTCCGCAAAGGGGGTATTAAGTTGAAAAAGCTATTCACAATCATTGCTTTAACAGCGGCTTTGGCTGCTTCTGTCACTGCGGTGCCAAAGCAAGCGCCGAAAGCGAAAGCTGAAAAAATCACTGACGGGCCGCGCGTCGAAGGCACCGGACCAACGTGGGCGGTCATTGCCTGGACCACCAACACCGGCGGTGGCAGCGTTATCCGCTATGGAACCGATGCCAATAATCTAAGCCAGACCGCAAAATCCGCTTATGCCGACAATGAAAAGACAAAAGCCCAGAATCACCGCGTACATCTGAAGAACCTGAAGCCCAGCACCAAGTATTTCTTCCAGGTGGATTCCGGCCAGGGTGAAGGAACCGGCACTGATGCTAAAAGCAGCGTGGCTGAGTTCACTACCAAAGGTCACAAATAGTCCCGACTATCCGAAGTCCGGCCAGTGAACCAAAAAAGTTAACGTGGCCGGACTTTCGCGTAATTCTTTTGTTGCACAAGAAATGCAACTTGTTATAATTGCGGCCCGCAACCGAACCAAGTCATTCAACTTACTCCCGGCAGGCAGGTCCCTGCAGATGGCGAGGGTTGGTTTCGCAATCAAAGCAAGTGCGCAGACGCTTTGGCACTGGCTTCAATGATCTGGACTTGAAGGCTTGAATGTTCCTGCCCCAGCCCAATTCTTGAAGATATCCAAAGAAGTGCTTCGCAATGGGATCCCCGCTACAACCAGCAAACGGGACATGCAAGAGCAGTAAAGAGAGAGAAAGCGATCACGGGCCCAGGCAAAGAAGTTGAGTGGCGCACGAAAGACTCCATAAATAAACAGTGATGTCGCATCGCGCAGGGAAACCTATGGAATGCGAAGCCCACGGTCCCGGACCCGCGTGCTTCCCGTGCTAAAGGTTACTTGAGGGTTTTGAGCAGATTCAGCAACTGCCGCGACAGCACTATCAATGTTCCATAAGCGGCCCGGATAAGAAATGGGCTGCAGGAGCCGATGGAAAGATGCGTGTGTCCCCGCAACAATTGTTAGTTTTTTGAAACCACCCGAAGAAATATTTGAGTAAGCAAAGCCGCGGGACTTGCGATCCGCGGCTTTATCGTTTCGCCGGTCTTCCACTCCGCGATGGGACAATCGCGCCAACAGGCGGCACTGTGGAGACACACTTCTACGTTTATCGTCGGTGATCGAGCTCACATGCGCGCGACGGACGCTGCATTGCGCCAGTTCAATCATCTCTGCTAACCTGATTAGTTTCAGCCGCGTATCGGAACCCCACTGTCGCGATTCTGCATCCAACGGATGCTGGGTCATCAGGTTTCCTGAAGGAGATTCAAATTTAATGGCAATAAAAGTCGGTATTAATGGATTTGGCCGCATTGGCCGTAATGTGCTACGCACTGCTCTTGAAGACTCAAATCTGGAATTTGTGGCCGTCAATGACCTCACGAGCCCGGCAACGCTCGCGCATCTCCTCAAGTACGATTCGATTCTCGGCAATCTTAAGCAGGACATTAAAGCTTCAGGCGACTCCATTAATGTCGCAGGAAAAGCCATCAAGGTGTTTTCTGAGAAAGACCCGGCGGCCATCAACTGGGAATCCGTGGGCGCGCAGGTAGTCATTGAGTCGACAGGTAAATTTACCGAGGCTGAGCAGGCAAAAAAGCATCTGCGCGGACCGGTGAAGAAAGTCATTATTTCCGCGCCAGCCAAAAATGAAGACATCACTATTGTGCTGGGCGTAAATGAAAACAAATATGATCCGGCCAAACACAATATTGTGTCGAACGCTTCCTGCACCACCAACTGCCTTGCGCCTGTAGCCAAAGTGCTGCATGACAGTTTTAAGATCCAGAGCGGGACCATGACCACGATCCACTCCTATACCAACGATCAGGTCATTCTCGACTTTCCGCACAAGGATCTGCGCCGCGCCCGCGCCGCTGCCCTTTCCATGATTCCCACTTCCACGGGCGCCGCAAAAGCGCTCAATCTGGTGATTCCTGATCTCAAGGGCAAGCTGGATGGCTTTGCCATGCGAGTGCCCACGCCGAATGTATCAGTAGTCGATTTGGTAGTTTTTGTGGAGAAAGCCACGACCGTAGACGAAGTTAACAATGCTCTGAAAGCCGCAGCAGATGGCCCGATGAAAGGCATCCTGGGCTATGAAACCGCCGAGCTTGTTTCGGTGGATTATCGCGGCGACGAGCGCTCCTCCATCGTTGACTCTCCGCTTACGCGCGTGGTCGCCGGCAACTGTGTGAAGGTAATCGCCTGGTATGACAATGAGTGGGGCTATTCCTGCCGCGTG
>DASXIL010000669.1:0-2990 GCA_036497985.1 Candidatus Angelobacter sp.
TCATCCGGCGCCAGGGTACTGTCCTTATCGGACGAACCGCCATTTCGCACCGCCGCCCCCAGATGCTCAAAATGGGCCAGCTGCGTCGGGTGCAACAGGAACTTGAACGCCAGACCCAGATACGCAGGTGACCGGTTGTCGAGAAAGAAAGCCGTGTCAGGCGTAAGCGAATAATTGTTGCCGCTTTTGGTCAAAAATCCCATCACTACCAAGGCGTCGCTCAACATGCGCACGCCACGCTCTGCCGCGTTGCAAGCTTTTGCGATCTCAGCCGCCGTCCGGCCGCCCTTGGCGATTGCCGTAAACAGATCAAGGTCCACTGCGGCTTTCAAAGCAAACGCGCGTTGGTATCCCTGGACCGTGCTGAATATCTGGACCGGATTGGGTGGTGTGGCGGGCATTTGCTGGGCGGACATAGTAATTAAGACCTCATTAGCCATTCTATCTGTTTGCCGCCTTCCAGTGGCGCAGCCAAGGGCTTTACAATACAAACTTGTCTGCCCCGAAATTTTTCCTTAAATATACTGCCTGGCTCGCCGCCCTTAAGACGCTCGGAGCGTGGGGCGTCTTTATCATCTCCATTCTTGACTCGGCCGCCTTCGGCGTCCCCATGGACCCTTTGGTCGCCGGATACGTGTACGCCAATCCGCATAAAGCGTGGCTGTATTGCCTTGCAGGATCGATAGGGTCGGCCCTGGGAAGCCTCATTCCTTACGGCCTGGGACGAGCCGGCGGAGAACTATTTCTGCTCAAACGCATTGATGAAGCCCGCCTCAAGCGCATTCGCGACCGCTTTGAGCGCCAGGAATTTCTGGCCCTGATGGTTCCGGCCATGCTCCCGCCGCCCACGCCATTCAAGCTGCTGGTCTTTTCCGCCGGCGTGTTTGAAATGAAGCCAGTTGCGTTCCTGCTGGCCATTATCAGCGGACGACTGGTGCGCTTCGGCCTGCTCTCTGTTCTCACCGTCATCTTTGGCCCGGAAATCGTGGCCGAAACAAAACTGCTGATCAAGACGCACCCGTCTTACCTGGTGCTGATCATTGTTGGATTGATTCTAGTTTGTTACTTCGTCTACCGATTATTGCGCCAGCCAGCAAAAGAGATTGCTGAAGAGATCAAGCATGAAGAAGAGATCAGGCAGAAATAGCTTTGAATTTTGCCCCATGAATTTTCGCCGATCAAAAAAATCCCAACCCATGAACGCAGGTAAGACGGAGTGCATCAACTCCGAAATCCGTGGAATCGGTGTTTATCCGTGGTGAGATTTTCAATCCGCGGCCATCCGCGCAAATCCGCGGTAGATGGGTATTAAGCTGCGGCGCTCTTGCCTTCCACAGCCGTGTGCCCCTGCGCTACCATCGCCCCAATCCCGAAGAACACCAGCGAGAACAGCACGTCAGAAATGATTCCATTGCGGAAGAAGGGAATCGCTTTGGTATAGCACTCAATCAGGCCAGAGAGGTTCTTGGCATACGCGATGTTTCCAAACGCCCATACGGCGAAGTTGCTGGTAAGGAAGAAGCCAATGCCAGTTACCAATCCCGCGCCAAAAACGTTCAGCGGCTTGATGCGATTGCGCAGGAACAACCCAATAAAGCATGGAACCAGATACCAGCTCCACATCACGATCTGGTCGAGCGTGAACGGAATTTGATAAACGCGGAGGTTCAGATAGATATCGGAGCCAATAAACAGCGCTACGGGAATCCAGAAGTGCTTGCGCGGCATGCGTGATCCAAAGAACAGCAGTGAAGCCCCGACAAGGCTGAAACCCAGGGTTGCAAAAGCGCCAGTACCGGCCACCAGACGCAGTAACACTGCAAGGACCACAAACAGATAAGCGAGCATACGCACCTCAGAACCATCATTGTGACGGTTTGAAACCACAAACGTCAAGGCTGGAAGCTATTTCCGGGCCGGCGCCACATCCGGCGGCCTTCCCGTGAACATCTCTTCTACCCTGAGTTGCGGGTCAAGCACCACATAGCCGGCAAGGATGGGCCTTTGATGCTGGGCAACGCTTTCAGCGCTCTCAAATCGCAAGTCTTCAAACTGCACTTGATATCTTCCGCCTTCCAACTTCTCCGTGGTTGTCAGGGGATATCGCGCCCAGTCCAGGTACACTCGCCCCAGACGAGACTTCTTGGCCGCCAGTGATACCGGTGTCTCTTCCGGTTTGAAACGCACCACCGCCATGTTTTGCGGATCGACATCCCCCGAGCCTGAATCCACCGGCGTCATCACAAAGAAATCCTGCGTCTCCATCACTCCGTTCCACGAAAAAGGATTGATAGGCTGAGGAAAGGCAGATGCGTGGACAGGCTCTTCATTACGATACGTGCGCGAATTCAACGCCGTCATCGCTCGGCGGTGTTCGATGCCACGCACCAGGATCACCACTGCCAGGCAGATCAAGGCAAAGATTGCAGCGCCGCGTCCGCGAAACTGCGGTTTCCGCGAGCCAATTTCCTCGGTGACCAGGGCCATAAGCGCTGGAACCACCAGCGCCAGAAACATCGCCAGCAGCATGATGGGATCGACGATAAAAACGATGTCCCATGAGTACCATTTTTCATTGAACGGAGCGAACGGACGCACGCCATAATTGTTGGTGAAGTCCTGGAACAGATGCACCAGCGATCCCAGCAGGGCGTAGGCATACAGTAGCTTCCAATTTGGCAGCAGCTTGGGAAACGCGCTGCTTGAAGCGCCTTCAGCGACGTTCTTCTGGCGTGAGCTTCGCCAGCGATGGAATCCATAGACAATCGCCATGACGCCGGCAGCCATAAACGGCGCGCCGATCAAGCTGTGTGTGATGCCGCGATGGTGTTGCAGTCCAGCAATCGAGTCCCGGAAATAGAAAATCGAATCGATGTCCGGGGCCTCAAATGCCAGAGTCAACGTGAGCGTTGCCAATGCGGTTTTTCGATTCAGTCCGGCGCGGCTAACGCAGGCGCCGGTCAGCATATGCGTGACAGGATCCAAAGAGA
>DASXIL010000670.1:0-5072 GCA_036497985.1 Candidatus Angelobacter sp.
GGTCCGTGGTTTCGATGTTCTGCTTTCTGATCGTTGCGGCTTCTCTTCACTGATTTACAATGCCCCCTGACTTTTGCAGCACTATCAGGAGTTCCATATGCGCCGAATTGTCCTTGCCGCCGTCATCTGCCTGACCGCACTTCTTCCTCTCTCCGCCGCCAACGTTGATGACGACGCGCTCTTCGGCTTCACGCCTGCCACGTCGCACACGGAGCGCGACTGGGAAAACAAGTTGCGCGCCATCCCCGATCCCAAACTCATGAAGGATTACATGCAGCGGCTCAGCGCGCGTCCGCACCACGTCGGCTCGCCGTATGACAAGCAGAATGCCGAATGGATTCTCGCGCAATTCAAGTCCTGGGGACTGGATGCACAGATTGAGCAATTTGACGTGCTCTTTCCCACGCCCAAAGTGCGTGTGCTGGAACTAACGGAGCCAACGCGTTATACGGCCAAGCTGCAGGAGCCGCCCGTCGCTGGCGATCCCACGTCGAACCAGCAGAGTGAGCAACTGCCAACGTACAACGCCTACTCGATTGACGGCGATGTGACCGGCAAGCTGGTTTACGTCAATTATGGGCTTCAGCGAGACTATGAAGAACTGGACCGGCTCGGCGTCTCGGTAAAAGGCGCAATCGTGATTGCGCGCTATGGCAATTCATGGCGTGGCATCAAGCCTAAAATCGCGGCGGAGCACGGCGCAATCGGCTGCATCATTTATTCCGATCCCCGCGATGACGGCTACTTCCAGGATGACGTTTTTCCTGACGGCCCCATGCGCAATGAAAATGGTGTGCAGCGCGGCAGCGTCATGGATATGCCTATCTATCCCGGCGATCCCACCACGCCCGGGGTTGGTTCCAAGGGCGATGTAAAGCGCCTGGCGCTAAAAGATATTCCTACGCTCACCAAAATTCCCACGCTGCCGATTTCTTATGGCGATGCCAAGCCGCTGCTCGCCGCGCTCAAAGGCCCGGTAGCGCCGGAAAGTTTTCGCGGCGCGCTTCCACTCGCTTATCACGTTGGTCCCGGCCCGGCGAAAGTCCACTTGAAAGTCGCCTTCAACTGGGACATCAAGCCGGTCTATGACGTGGTCTTCAAGATTCCCGGCTCAGAGGCGCCCGACCAATGGATTGTGCGCGGCAATCACCACGATGGCTGGGTGAACGGCGCGGGAGATCCCATCTCCGGGCAAATCGCGCTGCTCGAAGAGGCGCGCGCCCTGGGTGAACTGCTCAAGCAGGGCTGGAATCCCAAACGCACTATCGTTTATTGCGCGTGGGATGGCGAGGAGCCCATGCTGCTGGGATCCACCGAATGGGCTGAGTATCATGGCGACGAACTAAAGCAGCACGCCGCTCTCTACATCAATACCGACGGCAACGGCCGCGGCTACCTGGAAGTGGAAGGCTCGCACTCGCTGGAGAAATTCGTGAACACCGTGGCCCGTGACATTACCGATCCGGAAAAGAATATCTCGGTCTGGAAACGCGCGCAGGCGGCGCGTCTGGTGGGCGGGCGCGGGCCGGACAACGATCGCAAAGAAGCGCGCACTCGCCCCGACCTCCGCATCGCCGCACTTGGTTCCGGCAGCGATTACACCGCGTTCCTTGACCATCTGGGCGTGGCATCCCTTAACGTCGGCTACACCGGCGAGGACCCTAGCGCCGGCGTCTATCACTCCATCTACGACGACTTCTACTGGTACACCCACTTCGCCGACAAGGATTTCATCTACGGTCGCGCACTTTCCCAGACCGTAGGAACCATGGTCCTGCGTTTTGCCGATGCCGATGTGCTGCCTTACGACTTTGCCGATTTTGCCGACACCATCCACAAATACAATGACGAACTAAAGAAGCTGCTCAAGGACAAACAGGAACAAATTCACGATCGCAACCAGGACATAGACGATGGCGTTTACAGCGCCGTTTCCGATCCGCGCCGCCCGACAGTCGCGCCGCCCAAGGAAGAGGTCCCGCCATACCTCAACTTTGCCCCGCTCGATAATGCGCAGAACGCTCTCAATCGCAGCTCACAGCGTTACTCCAAAGCTCTGAAGTCATTCAATAGCGCCAGCGGTTCGCAGCCATTGCAGGAGCTGAATGCCAAATTGATTCAGGCTGAACGCAAACTCACAAACCCTGACGGCCTCCCGCGCCGTCCGTGGTTCAAGCACCTGATCTATGCGCCGGGTTTCTATACCGGCTACGGCGCCAAGACCCTTCCCGGCGTGCGTGAAGGCATTGAGGAGAAGCGGTATCAGGAAGCGGAGAAAGAAATAGGTCGGGCGGCGAAAGCCTTGCAGGATTACGCAGATGCTATTGATTCCGCCGCAGCCGATCTGGAGAGAGCTGGGCATTAGCCAGCGCGCAGCTTTATTAAAAGGAAAGCGAGCATAGTAAGCGACGCTTCCGAACCAGATGTGTAGCAATGCGTGCTTCGACAATCGACTGGAGTTTATGGACGTTCCAATTTGGCACTCAAAGGCGATCCGGATAGCAGTTTAAGTTTGCGAGGACATAAGAGTGGCGATACACTTTCCGCCTCAGACGAATGCTCCTGATTCATGGGAGCAAAAGCTGATCGGGAGGCAACAGCGTCATGAGCCGGTTGGAAAAAACGGCTGCCGCGGCAATGGTTGTCTCCTTCCTGCTGTTGGTGGGGGTTACCACACGCAGCTTTGTGCTAAGCCACAGGCCTGATCCGGCAACCGTTCCGCGGGTGAAGATCGGAGAAGCAGTTAAATTACCTGGAGTGTCGCCCGGCGCGGCCAGGCTTACATTCGTAATCGTGCTTTCCAGCCAATGCGAGTATTGCCTCCATGATCGGCCGCTTTATAGGCGGCTCTCCGCGGCGCGTTCATCTTCCGGAGGCATGTTGCATCTGATTGCGGTCTTGCCGGAAAAGACGGCAACTGCGACCGCCTTTTTAAACAGCTCAGGCGTGGGCACAGACAATGTGTTGTCCATGGCGCCGCTTGAACTTGGAGTCCAGATGGTCCCGACGTTATTGCTGCTGGATGAAAACGGCAAACTGAAAAGATACTGGGTGGGCGAGATGAATCAGGAGCGGGAGCGGGAAGTGCTGGCGGTGTTGACAGCGTCCTGCAGCGCTTGCCGCCTTTCAGCAGCCAACATGCAGTGACAGGCCTAATACTGGAGTACTGCTAGAAAATAAACAGGAGTAAACATGAAACGCTCATTGTGCATGTTCTTTCTGGCCGCGATGATGACCACCGCCGCAGTAGCTTTCGCGGCAAAATCTCCATTTTCCAAAGAGCGCATTGGCGGCTGCAATTCAGTGTGCCGCACCGACAGCAATTGCACCAACCCGCAATGTCCGGTCTGCGCACCTTTTTATCGCGATGGTCACGTGGCATCGGCCTTGTGTCACGCTTTTTAAGCCAGCTTGGCGCCGCTGCCAAGAAAAGTTTTTTTGAATAACCAGCTTCGGGCAATGTTGGTTCGCAGGATATTGAATGACGGTACTTCCGGCGATGGCCTTACGCACCCAGGCCATCCCGCCGGGCCTGCGGCCAAAGATCAATCGCGCCGATGAAAAGTGAGACGACGCAGGCTCGACGACTCACGCAGCTTCGTTCATCCTTTGGCGGATACGCCTATTGCGGCTGCGGCCGTGTCATGCACCGGCGTTTCCACGCCACATGCTCTGCCCAACCGGGAAACCGCTCCGCTCAAGTCGTCAATCTCCGTGGGCCGGCCAGCTTCAAGGTCGATCAGCAGGCTTGGCTTCATGGCGTCGGGAAGACCATCGATAGTCTTGATCGTGCGCTCAGCTTCGTCATCTGCCAAAGCAACTTTGCGCGCGCGGGCAACATTGATGACCTCATGTACAGCACGCTCGATCAGGAGATGGCCGAGCTTTGTTGCGCGAAGCGGCCCGATGGGAGTGCGTGACAAGCCGCACGCCGCTGCCATGGACGCGATGAAGGCAAATTTTCTCCACAGGTCCGCGGTGATGTCCGCGGAAACACTTGCGTCCACTCCGGCCTCGCGAAAAGCCTGTGCAATGGCATCGATCCGCTGCTTGCGTTTGGGCTGCGATTGTCCCAGCTCTCCCAGCACAACGCGCTGGAACGGGCTGCGGCGTTCAAACACTCCCGGCGCGCTGCGCACAACACTAATCGCCGTGAGTCCGCCCACTAACTGCGTTTGCGGTACTCCGTTTGCCACCAGTTGGTCCACTACTTCAACGCCATTGAGCAGCGGCACAATCAATGCACCTTGTTCGGCCAAAAAAGCTGCGGCGGGCGCAATCTCTGCCAGAGAATAGTTTTTCACGGCCACCAATGCGCAGTCCACGCCGATGAAATCTTTTACGTTGTCGCTTGATTGGACAGAAACGGTGAACGATCCTTCAGGCGTTCGAACTTCCAGGCCGTGTTCCCGCAGCGCAGCCAGATTGGAAAATCGCGCGAGTACGCAGACCTGATGACCATTTTTTGCGAGCAGACCGCCGTAATATCCACCCACGCCGCCTGCTCCGATAATCGCAAACCTCATCGCTTGGCCCCGGGACTTCGACCGTCTGCGCGAACGATCAGAAATCCGTGGATCATTACTCCGATCCCCATTCGAATGAAAGCGTGGGAGCGCAGCTCTTGCTTTTCACCACGACCTCTGTTGTACCCATCGTCCGGCCTTTTACAAACGGCGTGAGCGTTGCCCAGAACTCTCCTTGCTGGTTTACCTTGGGCTGCATGTCATGAACTTCCTGGTATGACTGTGTGTGAAAGCTGATCTGTTCGCCGGGCGTGAATCCTTTGCCGCGAATCAAAGCCAGCTCGAATCGCGGGCTCAGACGCACGATTTCCAGGCTGCACGCCTTGTCCTGTTCCACCATCGGCGCAGGCACAATCGAAAAGAAAATCCTGGTGGTGTGGTCTTCAGAAATCAATGCGTGGCGGTAAATTTCGCCGATGCCCGGCGTATAGGTCAGCTTAAGTTCCGCGCATTTCATGCGTTGTGCACAGCTCCGGGTGGAATCCGGTGGGCAGCCCACGGTGCCATCTGCTGCAATGGCCAGGCCATCCATCATTGTTGCCGGCC
>DASXIL010000671.1:0-3447 GCA_036497985.1 Candidatus Angelobacter sp.
GCCGGTCCAGATAAGGAAGACGCCGAAGACGTAAAGAATCCAATGGAAGCGTTGCACCAGGGCCACGCCGGCTACGATAAAAATGCCGCGCATAATCAACGCGCCGATAATTCCACAAAACAAAACGGCTTTTTCTTCTTCAGGCGGAACTTTAAAGTAAGCGAATAAAAGGATGAAAACAAATAGATTGTCAACGCTCAGGGCTTCTTCGAGCAGGTAGCCTGTCAAGAACTCAAGTGACTTGGTTGCGCCGAACCATTGGTGGACGAACACGGCAAACGCCATCGCCAAACCGATCCAGAAGGCGCTCATGAGCAACGCCTGTTTGAATGGAATCCGGCGGTGTTTGCGGCTTACAACCGTGAGGTCAAGAAACAACAAGATAAGAATGGCAGCGTTGAAGGCAACCCAGAACCAGATGTGCATGTGTGCGCGAGCGAAATATGTGTCTGCCATTTCAGGTGTGTGTCGTATGCGACACAGTTAGCGTGGCCGCCCAGAGTTGCCGATGATAGCAAGCCCGATGAAGTCTGGCCACGCAGGGATTATATCGGTTCAAAGCCGGGCACCAGAAAAGCTGCCTCGACAACGCGGGCATCTCCCAGATAGGGCCAGAGTATCCCATTACGCAGAAAGGTAAATATCATGCGCTCGAAAGCATCCGTCCAAGGCCATCCGATTCACCCAATGCTCGTAGGATTCCCGATCGCTCTATGGGTCGCCGGTTTTGTTTTCGATTTGATTGGCGCCAGAGGTTCAAACTCCGGGCTTTGGGCAGCAGGATTTTACTCGGTGATTGCAGGCTGCGTCATGGCCGTATTGGCCGCAACAGCCGGAGTGATCGATTGGCTTTACACGGTTCCACCGGAGTCCAGCGCTAAAAATCGGGGACTGCTGCATGGCGGATTAAATAGTCTTGCTCTGCTGCTCTTTATTTATGTGGCCTATCGACTGGGTTCGCCTTCAGCCGTGCCCGATGGCGCAACTTTGCTAGTGATGGCAATCGGCGTCGCGATTGTGGCAATAGCCGGCTGGATGGGTGGTACGCTGGTTTTTCGCAACCAGATTGGCGTGGAACGCCGATATGCCGGCGCAGGGAAATTGAAGACGCGGACCATCGCATCATGGAGCAAGCCGGTATGCAACCAAAGCGAGTTGGGCGACGGCCAGGTGCTGCTGGTGACGGTCGGCACAGAGCGCGTAGTGGTTGGACGTTGTTCAGAAGGGCTGTTTGCTTTCAGCGACCGTTGCACCCATAAAGGCGGCCCGCTTTCTGATGGCGCTCTGATCGGCTGCACCGTGCAATGCCCGTGGCATGGCTCGCAGTTCGATATCCGTAGCGGAAGAGTAGTTGCCGGGCCGGCGCAGGAGAAGATCGAGGTTTACGCCATCAAGATTTCAGATGGCGAGGTCTATGTGCAGCCACCAAAGCCGACCGAAGGGGAACCACGAAAAGCCGCCTGACTGGTTGCCTATGACGGTACTCTTTGCGGCGGTGCAGGCGGTGGATTGTCGCCCATGCCATTAATCAGCCGGATTGTCTCCAGGATCACGTCCCCGCTGATCTTTAAGCTATCGACACTCAGTTTATCGACTGTGTCCTGTACGGTGTGATGGAAGCTGTTGTTGTAGCCGTAGTCGATATCGATTACATCGAGAACTGGCATACCGGCGCGGGCGAACGGAATATGGTCATCTTCCACAGCGGTTGTTGAAGCAAAGAAGTGGGACTGATAGCCAAGCCGGGTCGCCGCCTGAAGCAACAGGTCCTCAAGCCACGGGGTTGAGTTCTCGTCGCGGCAGATATCAAGATCGGCGTCGCCAATCATATCTGCCAGCACAAACGCTTTCACTTTTTTGCTGGTACCGTCATCCTGCAGCTTCTTTGCCAGATGACGGCTGCCCCAGAGCGCATCGCTGGTGCGCCACTGCCGGGTAAACGATTCTTCGCCATCCAGAAAGGCGATCCAGATGCTGTAGCCTTCCAGCTTTTTGCCGCGAAGCTGGTCAGCTATGGCCAGCAGAAGAGCGCTTGTGGCCGCGCCATCGTTGGCGCCGACAAACGGTGTATTGCGAAGCCAATAATTGGTTTCATAGTGCGAGCCGAGCACAATAATGCCGTCTTTGGCGCCGGGAAACTTGGCGACGATGTTGGTCATGGGCATTTTGCCGGCGGAAGTTTCGGCAACAAATGAATCTTCTTCCACCTGCGCGCCATTCAGTTTTCCTTTGATATAAGAGCGGACCTGCTCAATGGGCTTGCTACTGTCCCAACGAGGGCCAAAAGCAACAATTTCTTTGGTGTATTGCATGGCGCGCGTGGCATCAATGTGAAGCGCCGGTCCCGCAGGCTCTACAGCTTTCGCAGGCGACGCGGATGGACTGGCCGATTGCGGCGCGGAAGTTTCGCCGGCGGCCGAAGCGGCTTTATCGTTGGAACATCCTGCTCCGGTGAGTGAAAGCACCAGAATGAAAGCAGCACTTATTCTTAGACACAAGATCACGCCTGCGCTCCTTGCCGCACAGATTCCAAACACCACGTCCTTCATTCTACGGGGCGTTTAGAGCGATCTACCATCTTCCCTGTCTTTTTCCTTGCGCTTCTCTGCGCGCTTGCGGCGCTGCCTGGGGTGGACCAGCCACACAAGCCCAATGCTGCCGATATAGAGAATTACCATGGGAGCAGCGTAGATGGTCAGGTTCATGATGTCGGTAGTCGGGCTGAGAATGGCTGCAAGAGTAACGCAAACCAGCACCGCACCACGAATGTGCTTGAAGAGGAACTTGGCGTTTACAACACCCATCATCCCGGCAAAGCCGAGCACAATGGGCATCTCAAAGATGATGGCGAGACCCAGAATGATGGTGAGGAACAATTTCGTATAGGCATCAATGGTGATGGTCGCCCGGAAATTTGCGCCGTAGCTGCCAATGAGAAAATCCATGGCAACGGGGAAAATGATCTTGTATCCGAAGAAACCTCCAGCCAAGAAAAGTCCCACGGAAAGCATAAGGAAAGGTACGACAAAGCGTTTCTCATGCCGGTAAAGTCCCGGTGAGATAAAGCTCCAAACCTGGTACAAGATGACAGGAGAAGCCAAAAAAATGCCGGCCATCAATCCGACCTTCAGGTAGAGGTTGAAGGGATCGGTAGGGCTGAGGTAGGCCAGGTGCGGATCAATATTATATTTCTTGAAAACAACCAGGATCGGCTTTTCAATAACAGGATAAATTTTGTCCTGAGCAAAATACCAGCAAACACCAAACCCAACAGCCACGGCCGCCGCGGAACGGATGATGCATTTGCGCAGCTCGTCCAGATGCTGCAACAGGCTCATGGAGCCCGCTTGCCGCAATTCCCGCTCTATTTCCTTATGTTCGGGTTCTGCCACAAGATCAGACATCGGTATCCTGCGCGACTGTATTCTTCATGCGCTCGGTAAGGCG
>DASXIL010000672.1:0-2179 GCA_036497985.1 Candidatus Angelobacter sp.
CAGGTCCGCTATCAGCAGGCCATGTTCAGCATTGCCCGGCCATGCCCAACCTGCCATGGACACGGGCGCGTAATAACCGATCCTTGCGGCAAGTGCAAGGGTGAAAGCCGCGTGATGAAAGAGCACCTGATCGACGTGAGCGTGCCGGCAGGCGTGGAAGATGGCACCCGCATTCGGTATCAGGAACAGGGCGATATAGGCCCCAATGGCGGCCCCGCAGGCGATCTATATGTGGTGCTTGAGGTAAAGCCGCATCCGTTCTTTGAGCGTGAAGGCAAGGACCTGCACTGTTCTATACCAATTTCATTCAGTCAGGCGGCCATGGGAGCGGAAATTGTCATCCCAACTCTGGATGGCGGCGAGCACAAGCTGAAGATCCAGGAAGGAACGCAATCGGGGACGACGTTTCGCGTCCGCGGAAAGGGCGTTCCGGCGCTGCAGAGCTCGGGCAAGGGCGATATGTACGTCAAGATCCGGGTGGAAACTCCGCGCAAGCTTACCAAACGCCAGCGCGAGTTGATGGCCGAGCTGGGCGAGACTTTCAGTATCGATAACAAGCCGGAGCCGCGCAGCCTGTTTGAAAAGGTGAAAGACATCTTTGGGTAAATACTACATTTGGTTCGTGGTGGTCGTCGCAGGCCTGGCCGGCTTGATTCGTTTGCTGCTGCCGCGCCGCTTTGCTGAGCTGCAACTGGAACGCTTCAAGGCCGCAAATGCCATTTCCAAAGCCAAGATGCGCAGCCTGCTTTTTCTGACCGTCGGAGTGGTCTTTGGCGGAATCTATTTTCTTCCCTGGGGCCACCAGAGCTGGATCATTATCGGCACAGTCTTTTCCGTTCTCAGCGCGGCTGAGGCTTATTTCCAGGCACAATTTCCCACGCTGGAAGCGCTGGTCTTCCAAAGTCGGCTGCTGGGAATCCTGTATCTGGGACTGGCCGCCGGCTCTTATGTGATGCTCAAAAAAGTATGACCCGCAGGCGCTGGATTGCCGATCGCGTGGAAGGCGACCGCGCTTTTCTTTTGGGACCCAACGCCAACCATCTTTTTCGCGTTCTCCGCGTAAAAATAGGCCAGGAATTCGACGTCGTAGCCGATGGCGTGCTCCGTTCCGCGAAAGTTGTTTTTGCGTCGCATGACCAGGTTGAGTTTGAACTTGGCGCAGAAGTTGAAAGCGCTGCTCTTCCGCAAATTACGGTCTATCTTTCCATTTTCAAATTCGATCGCATGGAATGGGCGCTGGAAAAGCTGACGGAGCTGGGTGTAAGCCACGTTATCCCGATGATTGCTCAGCGGACGGAAAAGCATCTGGTCAAGGCGTCAGCCAAGCGCGTGGAGCGCTGGCGCAAGATTGCGCGCGAAGCCTCACAACAAGCAAGGCGTATATCGCCACCGGAGATTGCTGAGCCTGTGGCGCTGAAGAAAGCGATTGAGAAAGAGCAGGGAAGCCGCATTGTGCTTTCAGAAGTTGAAGAAGCGGTTTCATTAAAAAGCGCGCTCACTGATTGCTTACCTCCGCTCGCCTTGGCCTTTGGGCCTGAGGGAGGATGGTCGGAGCCGGAGTTAGAGCTTTTTAATGCGTCACGATGGAAGCCAGCTTCATTGGGACACACTATCCTGCGCGCGGAGACTGCGGCAATTGCTGCGGTAGCGGTGGCGATGGCAGAACTGTTCTGATCGGACGTCAGTTGCCCTGCCGGCTGGATGCCTTCTGTGCGAAAATGGGCTGGGCGAGAACGGCATGTCCTCAAATTCAAATCCTGCTCTGCAAGAGGTCCCAGCCGATTTGCGGGTGGTTCTCTGCGGCCTTGACCGTGACGATGAAGCATCCTGGGTCGCGCAGCGCATGCCATGGTCTGATATCTAGCAACGGGCAATTTGCTCGCACAAGGTGAACCCTCCGAGTACCATGAAGTAGCAGGCTTCAACTCTGGCTGTTAGAAACGGGTACAAGCATGGGAAAGAAGTGTGCGATCACCATCGGCGCATACGAGTTCGATACGAAGTCGGAAGCGAAAGCAGCCGGTCAAAAGATTCTTAACGGATATCAGTTGTGGGACACGGTCATGGGCGATGAGGACGTCTTCATCAGAGACCTGATTGCCCTCCACCCTGCAACTGAAAACAAAATAGGCTGTGGCATCGACCACATTGAGATTCGACCTGATCCTAACTACGGTAC
>DASXIL010000673.1:0-6019 GCA_036497985.1 Candidatus Angelobacter sp.
TTTACTTTCTGGTATGACGGCGGCGAAGGCAGTTCCGGCGGAAGCTGCGAAGCCGTTTTCGCGATCATCGCTTGCACGTCCTGCGCGGCGGCATCAATGTTGCGGTCCAACGTAAATTGCAGCGTGATGCTGGTGCCGCCCAGCGCGCTTGATGACGTCATGGAATCGAGGCCGGCGATGGTGGAAAACTGTTTTTCCAGCGGCAGAGCCACGGCAGCAGCCATGGTTTCAGGGCTTGCGCCGGGAAGAGTCGCGCTTACCTGAATCGTAGGGAAGTCCACGTTGGGCAGGTCGCTCACCGGCAACAGGCGATACGCGAACACGCCAAAGATCAGGATCGCCGCCATGATCAGCGTTGTAGTGATAGGTCGCCGGATAAATAACTGTGTATTCATATTACGATCCGCTCTTGATGTCGACTTTGGCGCCGGGCGTCAGGCGCAACTGGCCATCGGTTACAACGCGCTGCCCCGGTTGCAAGCCGAAAGAAATCACCGTGTCCTCGCCAACATTCCAGCCAACTTTCACCGGCTGCTGCTTGGCTGTGTGGTCCTGCTCCACCACATATACATACGTGCCGTTCTGGCTGGTCTGCAGCGCGGCAGTTGGGACCACAATGGCATTCGGCTGTGATTTCAGAGTCATGTTTACGTCGGCAAATTGTCCTGGCCAGAGCGCATGCGCACCGTTATCAAACGTGGCTTTCAGCTTGATGGTGCCAGTCGTGAGGTCCACTGAATTGTCGATGAAAGTAAGCCGGCCCTGGAAGTGTTGTGTGCCTCCTTGTGGCGCGGCCTCCACTTTCAGGCTCTTGGTGTTGGAGTACTGCTTCAACTCGGCCAGCTGTTGTTCCGGAATGGAGAAGCTCACATAGATCGGCTCAATCTGGTTGATCGTCACCAGGATCGGCACGTCATTGGCCTTCACCAGATTGCCTTCTTTCACGCCAACGCTTCCCGTGCGTCCGTTGATAGGCGAATAGATTGCCGTATATTCCAGATTGATTTTTGCCGTCTCCACAGCGGCTTTGTCGGCCGTGACCGTGGCAGCCATGGCGTTGGCGGCAGCTCCAGCGGCGTCCACCTGCTGCTTCGATACCACGCCTTGCTTGCCCAGGCCCTGATAGCGTTCGGCATCGAGCTTGCTGTTGAGTGACTGCGCTTCATCCTTGGCCAGTGTGCCTTCAGCCTGGCGCAAAGCGGCCTCGAACGGCGGACGCTCAATCGTGAACAGCAGCTGACCTTTCTTCACGAAGTCGCCTTCCTTGAAGTGCACGCCCACAAGCTGGCCGGAGATTTGGGCTTTGATGGTGACGGTGGAAATGGCCTCAACGTTGCCGATGGCCTGCAACTCAACCGGCATGGTGCGCGACGCAACCGTGGCAATGCGGACTGGGGCCGCGGCGATTGGCTTGGCTGCCTGAACGGCTTCCTTGTTGGAGCAGCCCGCGGCCAACAGCAGAAGCGCCGCCAATGATGTATGAAAAATGTAGTTTCTAGTTTTCATTGTTGAATCTTTTTCCTGCGCGAGCATGATTTCCATTGTGGCCGTTCGAGCTTATTTTTAGCGGGCCCTGCATTCCGTTCAGCCAGATTCCCGCCATCGTGGCCGCCACTGTCTCAGGATCGAACTTCTGGAATTTTCTGGCCCCAAAAAGTTCCTGCACCAGAAAGTGATAGACCACCATGCCCAGAAACCCACGGGCTGAGAGCAGGGGATCGACGTTGCGAAACGCGCCTTCACGCACGCGCCGCCTGATATACGCCGCCAGCTCTTCGTAATAGACGGCGATAAAGGTGCGGAAGAACCGTTGCGAAAGCGTGTGGCTTTCCAGAGCGGTAAACCAGAGCAGGCGCGTCAATTCCGTATCGCGAGCGTTGCGTACCAGCATTTCGCGCGCAATGGCTGTAAAAATCTCCAGGTCTGTGCCACCTGCCTCAAGTATTTTGCTGATGTTGCGGCGGCGGCCTCGGGCGCTGCATAGCTCTTCAATCAGCGTCCAATAAAGCTTTTCCTTGCTGGGAAAATGGCGAAACAGCAGGGCTTCATTGATCCCTGCGCGCTCGGCAATTTCCCGCGTGGTGGTGCCGCGATAGCCTCTGCGAGCAAAAATTCCGGAAGCAGTGCGCAAGATCTGCCGCCGGCGGTCGAGAGATGAAAGACGTACAGGCATGAGGGAGATTTATGAAGTAAGTGAATACTTACTTTACCAGTTAGACGGGCTGCTCTCAAGATGGTAGGGACGTAGCGCGGTAAAGAAGTGTAAAGGATTCCCGGAGGCCGACCATTCAACAGACGCCTTCAGATACTTACGAACGTACCCATTTCGCAATTCAGAACTTTGCTGAACGAGTATTGCGAGACCTTTGCGGAACATCTGGGCGACGCTTTCGCTAAACCAGAGCAACAATGGCCAGCGACGCTGCCGGGAGAGGGCACATCTCCAAGGTGCGTTTGGCTTGTGGAAAACGAGGGACGAAATGTAGCCCACCTCGGGACGAAGTTTTTCATCCCAATCACAAATCGCACCTACACTTGGATTGCATGGCGGTAATCATCTGCAGCAACCCGCAACCGGCAAGAATGCAAGTCTGCTCGAAGCTCAAAAGCAGAGACAACTCAAATTAAAGGAGACGGATGAAATGGCGACGAAACCTACCCACGAACAGGCCCAACTCCAGCTGCAAGTTTTTGAACAACGCCGCGAGCCGCGCTTGCGACAGGCGCGCGACTGGTTCTTCCAGAACTACTTTGCCAACACCATGGAAGAGGCAATGAAGGTCGCGCCGATGGGAACCGAAGCAGGAACGAATGTGATGATGGTTTTCGGGTACTGGGAACAAACCTGCGCGCTGCTCAACTACAGCCTGCTGCACGAAGACCTCTTCTTTGAAACAACCGGAGAGTTCTTTGGAGTGTGGTAGCGCGTGAAATCCCATATCGAGCAAAGCCGCAAGACGTGGAACAACAAGAGCTTCCTCAGTCATCTTGAGAAAGCGGCGCAGCGTTTCGAGGCGTGGAATGAGACGCGCAACCCAGGGGCCATCGCGACTATGCGCAAGATGATGAGCGAGATGGAGAAACAACGTAAGGAGCAGGCGAAAGCTGCTTGAAAAATAATCACACGGAAATCCCACCCTTGATCTTGAGAAATGCGTGGCGAGGGTGGGATCTTATATTCGTTGCTGCCTTATCAAAACCCTGGATGCAACAGGAGAGTTCGAAAATCGTCCGCTAGAGCCGACCAATTCTTTTTCTTAGGGTTTCTTGATGGAGGGGATCCTTCCCCTTCGACTGGCTCAGGGTCAGGATTTCGCTTGCAGGACTCACGCTTCGATTTCGTCTCGCTCACGCCTGCAAACCGGCTCAGGTTCAAATCTGCCCGTCCCGACCAATTTCACCCAATGAATTTTCGCGGTAGAGGTCCCTCGCTGGCGCTTCGGGATTTCGCTGGCGGGTCGGGATGCCGCCAACCCGGCTTAAGTTCAAATCCTGTCGCCCGATCAAATCAAATCGGCTCATGATTTCAAGAATTTGCAAGCACACCCTTCCGTCACTTTGAACTGCCTGTGAACTAGGTGAGTGTACTCGCCTGTTTTCGACAGTTCCTTCCGGATGGCCCGTGATACAAGACGAATCCTCAGTTGTGAGCCATAATGGACTGGCCAAGGACCTCAGCGATCCAATTGCGAGTGATTATGGAAGGAAAGATTGATGATCAAACGTGTGCTTGCTGCCGCCGTTGGATGTTGCTTCCTCGTGTTCAGCTTCCCGCTTGCGCGAGCAGGTGTGGAGACAAATCGATTTTGCGCGAAATCATCTTTTCCGAGCCACGATTGGAAGCAGATCCCACACAACAAGCTCAATGGATGGTCACTGTCAGAGCTTGTGACCGCCCACAGGTATGCCGATTCACTTCACGACGCATCTCTAATGATCGTACAGTGTGGTCGTCTCATTGATGAACGGGGCGACTCAAGTGAGAAGCTCACAACATTCTCAATACGCAAGAGCCTCATCAGTGCTCTCTACGGAATCTACTCCGCTGAAGGGAAAATCAATATCAACGAAACCCTGGAGCAGGCAGGCATCGATGACTATCCATCCCCGCTGACGAAGGCGGAACGCCAGGCACGAATCGTCGATCTTTTGAGAGCGCGTTCCGGTGTTTATCACGCTGCGGATTTCGAGACCGACTTTCAGCGAAAGATCCGTCCCGCTCGCGGCAGCCACGCCCCAGGAACTTTCTGGTTCTATAACAATTGGGACTTTAACGTGCTTGGAACGATCTTTGAGAAGAAGACTGGATTGAAGCTAGGTGATGCTTTTTATCAGCGCATCGCAAAACCAATAGGAATGCAGGATTTTAGGCCCGGTGATGTCTACTATGTTGGGAATGGCGAGGTGTCACAGTACCCAGCGTATATGTTTGAGATGACTGCCCGCGATATGGCACGCTTCGGTCTGCTTTACCTGAATCACGGTCATTGGAAGGCTCGACAGATCGTGCCAGGGGATTGGGTTGAGAAAAGCACACACGCGACAGAAATGGTTCACGTAGGGACCATGGAAGCCGGGGGCTACGAATATTTGTGGTGGGTGGAATATGGGGGAGTGCATCTTGGTGAAGCAACGCTGCCCGGCATGTACTCTGCTCAGGGCGCTGGCGGACATTACATTCTCGTGATTCCCAGCTTAGGTTTGGTCATTGTGAATCAGTTCAACAATGAACCGGACGGCCATGATCCAAAGTCAGTTCTGGCAGCCGCTCAGGACCATCATGCTATTTTCGATGATCAATTTGCGCATCTCGTTAAGCTCATCTTGGACGCAAGGCGTACGCGGCATGATTCGGCTACTACGGTCCGGCATCCTAAACCCTCGCCAGGGCCTCGCAGAACCAGCCTTGCGCGTCAGTCCATTGTTTTTCCAGCTTGAAACCGCTGCGGCGTAGCAACCGCGCAATGGATGCGGTGTTGAATTTGTAACTGTTCTCCGTATGGATGCGCTCGCCCTTTTCAAAATGGAAGCCGCGACCCAGGTCCTGCACCCAGACGGTTTGTTCGTGCATGCTTTCCAGATGCATTTCAATGCGTGATTTGCGCCGGTTCCACAGCGCGACGTGCTCGAAAGAGTCAACGTCAAAGCTGCCGCCCAGTTCGCGATTGATGCGCACCAGCATGTTCTTGTTGAAGGCAGCGGTCACGCCCTTCACGTCGTTATAAGCCGCGTGGAGAACACCAGCGTCTTTGATGAGATCAAAGCCGATAAGCAGCGCATCGCCCGGCTGAAGGGAACGATGCACGTTCTTGAGGAACGCCATGGCTTCTTCTGGCTCAAAATTGCCGATGGTCGAGCCGATGAAGAGCACCAGCTTGCGTCCGGGCAAGGCGTTCAGATCAGGGATCTTGTGCGTGTAATCGGCCACGATGGGGCTCACGCGCAGCCGTGGAAAATGTCCGTTCAAAGTCTTGAGTGCGCCCTGCAAAGCCGACGACGAAACATCCACGGGATAAAAATCCGCGCGCAACTGCCGGCGCAGCAACGCTTCAATCAGGACTTGTGTTTTGCTGGCGCTTCCCGCGCCTAGCTCCACCAGAGTGATATTGGTCCCGGCCTGGCGAACAATCTCTCCGGAATATTTCTTCAGGATGGCGCGCTCCGTGCGCGTGGGATAGTACTCCGGGGTCTCAGTGATCTGGTCAAAGAGATGCGAGCCGGCTGCATCATAAAAAAGCTTGGGCGGTAGCGTACGAGAGCGAGCGCTCAAACCGCGCAACACTTCTTCCGCAATGGGACTAACGAGAACTGCAGGGCTTTTAACCGCCATCGTCTGCCAGCCTTATCCCGGAAAATTGCCAGCGTGTTTCCGGAGGGAAAAAATTGCGGTAGGTGGCGCGAATGTGCGAGCGCGGCGTGGCGCACGATCCGCCACGCAGTACCATCTGTCCGCTCATGAACTTGCCGTTGTATTCACCCAGCGCGCCGGCGGCGGGCTTATAGCCGGGATAGGCGAGAT
>DASXIL010000674.1:0-5207 GCA_036497985.1 Candidatus Angelobacter sp.
TGCAGCTGCGCACAGACTTTGACGGCTGTTTGAGAGTGCTACACGAAGTTGTGCGCAAATTCTCCGCATACCTGTTGAATTCGCTCAACCCTTATCGCCTTGAAGGACAGAAGACGGTGGCATTCGAATTGATGGAGCAACTGGATTGGCGCGTCCCCGAGCATGTAATTGTCCCTGGAGGAAACCTGGGCAACAGTTCGGCCCTGGGCAAAGGGTTCATGGAGTTGCGCGATCTTGGAATGATCGAATCTCTGCCAAAGATTTCCATCATCCAGGCAGCCGGAGCCAATCCACTTGTCAGAACCATGCGGGAAAACGGCGGGACAGAATTAGTTCGCGTGACTCCAGAGACCAGGGCGACGGCCATTCGGATTGGCAATCCTGCTTCCTGGCGAAAAGCAGTATCTGTGCTGAAAAACAGCGGCGGCATGTGCGAAGAAGTCGCTGAAAAAGAGATCGCACAGGCCAAGGCAGAGCTGGGCGCGGAAGGAATTGGCTGCGAACCTGCGTCGGCAGCGACCTTGGCCGGGCTGAAAAAACTGGTGGCAGCAGGATTTGTAATGCCCTCCGATACGGTCGTTCTGGTCCTTACCGGGCACATGTTGAAGGATGTTGATTACATGAAACAACTGCCGGGACAAAATTTGCTTGGTCCCATGGAGGCAGACGGGGACGCAGTCATCAGAACACTGGAGCAAATCTATGCCCGGCATTGAAGACGCAATAGAAAAACAGAAATCGCTCCGGCCCAATGCAGAGCAGGTGCGGATCGGCATCATTGGCTATGGCACTGTGGGCCGCGCCACGGCGGAGATTCTTTGCAGCCATGCAGAAGAGATCAGCCAGAAGACCGGGGGCGTTTCTATTGTTGTTACTCGAATCTGCCGCAAGAAGCCGCGGGCTGCCGAACTGGGTGTAAATGGAATTACTGTAGTTTCTGACTGGCGGCAGGTGGCCACTGCTGATGACGTGGATATTGTGGTGGAAGCAATAGGTGGAACGTCAGTTGCGCGTGATGTGGTACGCACGAGCCTGGAAAACGGTAAGGCCGTGGTCACTGCGAATAAGGCCCTCATCGCATTGCACGGCGATGAACTGTTTGCTCTGGCGCAAGAGAAAAATCTTCCTATAGGAATTGAAGCCACGGTCGCCGGCGGTGTGCCGGTGATCCGTGCAATTTCTGAAGCGCTGGCAGCAGACCGCATTCTGGCCGTGTACGGAATTGTGAACGGTACTTGTAATTACATTCTTACGCAGATGGAACAACATGGCATTGAGTTTGCGCACGCCCTGGAGCAGGCGCAGGCAGCGGGCTACGCTGAGGCTGATTCCAGTTTGGATATCGACGGGCTCGATGCTCGCGACAAAATCGCCATCCTGGCCCGCATCGCTTTTGGCCATGCTGTCCGGACTTCAGAAATTCCGGTCACCGGCATTCGCAACATCACCTCCACTGATTTTCATTACGCGCACCGCTTGAACTCGACCATCCGTCTTGTGGCATCCGCTGAGCGTGCGGCTGGAGGCGTACACATTGCGGTGCAACCATGGCTGGAGCCGCGCGACTCAATGCTGGCCAAGGCCGCCGGAGCAAACAATGCTATTTTTATCGCCGGTGAAAGCGTAGGCACCCAAATGCTTTACGGGCGCGGGGCCGGCGGCAGCGCAACCGGAACGGCGGTGCTTTCAGACGTTCTACAGATTGCGCGACAGATTGCGCGGGGCCAGGCAGAGAGTAGCCTGCTCGACGGGTTTCATCACGCCGAGCCGTTGCATCCGTTACCCCGAGCGAATCCGGTGAGCTGGTACCTGCGGCTTACCGTAAATGACCAGCCGGGAATCCTTGCGCGCACGGCAGAAGCGATTGCCCGGGAAGGAATCAATATTGACTCCGTCATCCAGGAACCCAACATGGCCAAAGACCGGCTCTCATTCGTGATCACCCTTGAACCTACTCTGGAAACCACAGTGCAACGCGCCGTGGAGACTATTAATCGGTTTGAGTTCATGAAAGCGCCAGTGCTCCTGCTGCCGATGATTTCTTCAGCCGAAGAACACGTTTAGGGAATTTAGTAATTGAGTAATTTGGTAATCGGGTAAATGTAACCCGCCAGGTTGGTCCATGGAGCGTCCTCGGACTCGACCTTCATTTACAAAATTACCAAATTACTCATTTACCAAATCTACCAAATCCGCTCGGTTCAGGTTCTGCCACCCCGTCCGCGCGCGGATCAGAAGCAGCCCAGTTCATGCCTGTCTTCGAGTTGTGCATCACCGCCTGGCCGCGCCCCATTAGCGCGGTGTATTCCCCGCGAATGATCAGGTTGTGGCCTTTCTGCCGCAAAGCCTGGATGACGTCCGGAGCAACGCGCGATTCGATCAAAATATCGCAGCTAACCTCACCGCTGGTGACGGTGAAGCGCGGCGCTTCCAGCGCGCCCTGAATATTCATTTCGTAGTCGATAAAATTGGAAACGAATTGCGCATGCGCCAACGGCTGGTTGGCCCCGCCCATGATGCCGAATCCGATGTGCACATCGCCGCGTTCCATAAATGCCGGAATAATTGTGTGAAAGGGACGTTTGCGTGGCTGCAGCGCGTTGGGGTGGGAAGGATCCAGTGAAAATAGAGCACCACGGTTCTGCAGCGCGAAGCCCATACCATTCACCACTACGCCGGAACCGAAAGCCGAATAATTGCTTTGAATCAGCGAGGCGATATTCCCATCTTTATCAACGGCGGCCAGATACGTGGTATCGCTGGTGGCGGGATGTCCGGGGCCGGGATTGCAATTGGCCTTTGCCGGGTCGATTTTTGCGGCGCGCTCTTTTGCGTAACTCTTGTCCAGTAAAGCGGTCACCGGAACCGCGGCGAAGCGCTGATCGGCGTTGTAGCGATAGAGGTCCGCGTAAGCAAGTTTCATGGCCTCGATTTTTTTGTGCAGTTCTACCGCGCCTTTTGGACCGTCTTTATCGGGCGCAAAAGTCTCCATGATATTGAGCATTTCCAGAGCGGCCATGCCCTGCACGTTTGGCGGAAGTTCGTAAATCTTCCATCCGCGATAATCGGTGGCGATGGGCTCAACCCACTCTGCGGAAAAATCTGCCAGATCCTGCAACTCCATGGCGCCGCCCATGGTAGCAGAGCTGTGTACGATGGCCTGGGCAATTTCTCCTTTGTAAAAAGCATCGCGGCCTTTTTCCGCGATCAGCCGCAACGCTTTTGCGATGTCAGGATTGTTGAACGTTGCCCCCAGCTGCGGCACTTTGCCGCCGGGAAGAAAGACTCTTCGTGCTTCTGCGGTTTTGCCAAGCTTGGCTTCTTCGGCAGCCCAGTAATCCTGAATGATTTCCGGCACTGCGTATCCGTGTTCAGCGTAAAAAATGGCCGGCGTGAACAGGTCCTTCCAGGGCAGCCGTCCGAAACGCTTGTGTGCCTGGCTCCAGCCATCGACTGCGCCGGGAACGGTGACGCTGTGAATACCGTCATGCGGCATGGCCGTCATGCCATGCTTGCTCAGGAATTCAATGGTCAACTTTCGCGGGGCCCAGCCGCTGGCATTCAGGCCATAGAGTTTCCCGGCTTTTGCGTCCCAATAAATCAGGAAGAGATCGCCGCCAATTCCATTCATCATGGGCTCAGTTACGCCAAGAACGGCATTCGCAGCAATCGCGGCATCCATGGCTGAGCCTCCGTGGGCCAGAGTCTGCGCACCAGCCTGCGAAGCCAGATAATGGCTTGTAGCCACAATGCCCCGGTCCGTCATCACAACAGAACGGCCATAGGAACGGTCTTGAGTGGAAGCGTTGTAGGTCATGAAGAAAACCAAAATGGAGAGAAGAATTCCGCGCAACTTGCACCTCTGATTGCCGCCGAGCGATGAATTATACCCGAGCATCGCCAGTTACAAAGTCTTCTTCTTCCAACTGAATCTACGCCCAATGATCCCTTTGATGATCAAGTGGTCCGTCGAGCGCGTTACTCCCCACCCCACGCCGAAATTAATTTCCCAGTCTGGCGAGACATTCAGGTCAATGGAGGGAACAAGCTGCTGTTGCTGCTCTGCCACGGGATCAAAGCTGCCGATTGGGCCCAAAGACCCGTAATATTCAAGGCCACCTGCAATGATTTTGGAGAAATCGTAAGATATCTTTGCGTTGGGAGAAAATTCAAAACCCTGGCTGACATTGTCACCGTGTAAGGATTTATCGACAGTGGGATTGAAAGAGAGGTACCAGGGCCCAATCTTCTTATCAATGATGGGACGTATCTCCCAGGTCCAGGTGTCGGGCGAAAAGCTATGGCGCTGATAGCCAATCTCATTCGACAGGCTCAGGCCCACTGGCCAATGCCATTTCTCCGGAATGCGGAAGCGGGGACGTATATGGTCACCCACCCAGTCCCAGCCGTCACCCGAGCGGACGCTGGTAAAGATATAAAAGCCGGTCTCAAACCAGTCATTCCACCCCTGAGTGATCTCAATGGTTTCATGCACGGCATGGTTGGTGGGGCGGACGCCGTTCACCACGCTTTTTTCGCCCTGAGCGGTCCAGTTAGTATGGAATTCCACCATAGTGCTGTGGGGCTCGACCGTGTCGGCGCCATAAACCTGGATCTCATAGTTATCCTGCGCGACCAATTGAACTGGGCACAGGCATGCCGCTGCAATAATAAACAGAACCGCCTTCACGATCATTGCACCACCTGGGAAAACAATGCACAGAAGATCGGTTATAGACGTTTGCGACGGTAAACTCAAACTTGCCGGCCGTGCGTTGTCTGTCTGAAAGCTAGAAAATGCAGTCCGCAAATAAAGAGGGCCGCTGCATAGCGGCCCTCTTTATACCTTTTCTCTACCTGCCTCTTTTTATGTTCAGGCTGCTTTGGCAGCTCTTTTTCTTTCAGCCCAGCGTTTTTTCATCATTTCTGAAATGCGTCTTTTAGCAGCCGCACTCAAATGCCGACGCCAGCGCCTGCCACTACCTACAGCCGAAATGCCACGACGGCCATTCATCGAACCGCGAAGAGCGGAAATAGCCTGCTCCAGGCGGTCTCTTTCCGATTCTAACTCCGAGATTATCTGTTGCGTATCCATATAGCTCCTTCCGAGAAGCATGCTACCAGCGCAGAATCTATACTGCAAGGCGAATTAGTCTAATATCTGATTAAAGAGGGCAATAGATCTTTTCGCCTTCATGACTATTCGT
>DASXIL010000675.1:0-4141 GCA_036497985.1 Candidatus Angelobacter sp.
TTTTCTTGTCCATGGCCGATGCCAACCGAGATAGCGCAGCCCATCAAGAGCACTAAAGCAACTTTCTTCATGATGAATAGGAGTCAGGAATTTGCTTTTGGGTTGGTAAGTAGCTGCTGAATCTGTGTATGAATCGTCGACGGTGCAATACTTTGCCCGCGAAACGCGTTATCTGAAGTCCGCTGGGCGATTACCGCAACCCGGGCCGGACGCTCTGCTGAAGCAAACACCGGCTCTAATTAAATAGTTGTGTGCTGAAGCAGCTTTCGCGGGTAGAGTGTTGTGAAGAATTTGGATGGCCATTCTCGCTGCAAGGATCAGGAGGCGCGCTTATGAGGAAGTTGATGCTGTTGGTCACGTTGGTTGTCGTTGCAGCACTTTCGTCGAGCACACTTCAGGCGCAGAGCACTCCTGAAAAGAAAGCAGATGCAAAACAAGCCCCGTCGAAAGACGCCCAACAAACAAACATTGGGGGCGATTGGCAAGGAACCGTCAAGACGATGGGCCCGGCAACCCGGCTGGTTCTGCGTGTGACCGGGACCGGGAAAGGCGGCTGGAGCGCTCAGCTCTGGGACATTGATGATTCGCCGGAAGGCGAGCCGGTAACGTCCATCACACTGCAGGATTCCACTCTCAAGTTCTCGATCGCTTCTGATCAGGTTACCTACGAAGGAAAACTCAGCGCGGACGGAAACACCATCACTGGGACGTGGCAGCAAGGTAAAGATTCGCCGCGTCCAGTGGAATTTCACCGCGCAACCAAAGAGACGGCATGGCCGCTTCCCGATCCTAACTGGGGACACAAGTTGGCCAAGGTCGATCCGAAAATCTTTGACGCCTATGCGGGCCGTTACCAGTTGACGCCTGCCCTGGTCGTGACTGTGCAGCACGAAGGCGATCACCTGTACATCCAACTCACCGGGCAGCCGCGATTTGAAGTCTTTCCCTTCAGCGAAAAAGATTATTTCCTGCGCGTGGTGCGCGCGGAAATTGGCTTTGAAACTGACAACCACGGCGCGGTCACAGGATTGGTCCTGCACCAGAACGGGCGTGAGCTGCCGGCCAAAAGAATTGTTGAGGCTACGCTCGCTGACATCACTGCACGCTGTGCTGAAATTGACACGATGATGGCCGCGGAATTTGCCAAACACCCTTCCGCCAGCGTGACCGTGGGCGTTGTCGCAGGCAAAGATCTCATCTGGACCAGGAGCTATGGCAACGCGGACATAGAAAATAAAATTCCTGCCGACAAAGACACCATCTACCGCATCGGCTCCATTACCAAGATGTTCACAGCGCTCATGCTGGAACAACTGGTGGATGCCGGCAAAGTCCATCTTTCCGATCCGGCGGAAAAATATTTTCCTGAAATAAAGCTCGTTCAGGTCAGCTTTCCAGGCGCGCCGCCCATTACGCTGGTGCAACTGGCCAAGCACACGTCCGGCATGGATCGCGAACCTGCCGATATGGAAAAGTATCTGCAAGGTCCTGTCAACGAATGGGAGAAGACTCTGATCGCCGCGCTGCCTCACACCGGTTATAGCGTGGAACCAGGCACGCAGTTTTCTTATTCCAATATCGGATACGCCGTGCTGGGCGCCGCGCTGGGGCGGGCCGCTGGCGAACGCTACGCCGACTATGTTCCCAAGCATATCTTTCAACCTCTGGGCATGACGCATACAACTCTGGACTTCAGCACAGACATGCTGCCGCACCTTTCGAAGGGATACACCGTGGAACCGTCAGGCAAAGCCGATGCCAGCGAATCCCAACGGGAACATAAAAACGGCCGTGGATACAAAGTTCCCAATGGCGCTATTTACACCACGGTCGGCGACCTTGGCCGGTTTGCCTCATTCGTGATGGGCCAGGGGCCGGACAGCGTGTTGAAGGCCGCGGTCCTCGAAAAAACCCTACAGCAATCGGCGGCGCAGGCTGACTACTCTCTGGGTGAGGGTTACACTCTTGGCGGACAGCTGACTCGTCGCGACAACTACATCGCTTTCGGACACGGCGGCGGGGTCGCGGGCTATCAGGCGGGACTCGAGATCAACCGCGATGCCCACGTGGCAGTCATCGTGCTTGCCAACGAAATCGGCGGCGGATTTGATACCAATGGAATGGCTCTGAAAGCGCTGGACGCGTTGTCAAAGTAAAAAGCATCCGCCGTGCAGGCTCGCGCCTCTCGCGCTGCGAACGTTGATAGAATCCGCACCATGAATGCTCAGGAAAACGCACCGGAAAATGCGCCGATCAGGGCCCAATTCCCGGCGGTTTCCAGGCGCATGCCTGCCCAGCGCAGAGCAGTGTAAAATTTAAGAGCATCCAGTGAGGTCCCTAATGACGCCCAGCGCAACCGCCGCCGAGCTGAAATCCTGCCCGCTGTACATCAATGGAAAGACCGTGATTTCTACTGGCCCAAAAGATATCCAGCACAATCCCGCCACGGGTGAAGCGGTGGCTGAGATTCCGCGCTGTACTCCGGAAGAGATTTCCGCCGCCATTGACGCGGCCCACAAGGCCTTTCCAGCCTGGAGCAAAACGCCGGTAGTGCAACGCTGCAAAGTGCTGTTTAAGTTTCGCGAGCTGCTGGAGGCGAACGCGCAGGAGTTGGTTGGTCTGATCACGGAAGAGAACGGCAAGACGCGCGAAGAAGCGCAGGGATCGTTTGATCGCGGAATCGAATGCATTGAATTTGCCTGCGGCGCGCCTACATTGATGATGGGCGATACGGTTGACCGAGTTGGAACTTCGGTCGATAGCTGGTCCACGCGGAATCCGGTGGGCGTGTGCGTCGGCATTACACCGTTCAATTTTCCCATCATGGTCCCGCTGTGGATGTTTCCGCTGGCCATTGCCTGCGGCAACACTTTTATCCTGAAGCCATCAGACAAAGTCCCGCGCACAGCCGCGCGCATGGTTGAGCTGGCGCATGAAGCTGGAATGCCACCCGGAGTTCTGAACCTTGTACACGGCGCAAAGAGCACGGTTGACCAACTGCTGACTGATTCGCGCGTGCGAGCTGTGTCATTTGTCGGCTCCAGCGCGGTAGCCAAGTACATTTATGAGACCGCAGCCAACAATGGCAAGCGCGTTCAGGCGCTGGGCGGAGCTAAGAACCATTCCGTGGTGCTGCCGGATGCAGACATGAAATCCACCGTTGCCGCCGTAATGGGCTCAGGCTTTGGCTGCGCCGGCGAGCGCTGCCTGGCGACGAGCGTTGTTGTCGCCGTGGGTGAGATCGGCGATCCGCTGGTAAAAGAGCTGGTACGCGCCGCTGACAACCTGACCGTCGGTAATGGCTGTGACGTAAAGACCGGTATGGGGCCGGTGATTACCGATGAATCGAAGAGACGGATTCTCAGCTACATTGAGCTGGGAGAAAAAGAAGGCGCTGTGGTGGCGCGCGACGGTCGCAAGGACCCGGTTGCCAATGGCAAAGGCTATTTTGTTGGACCAACGATTCTGGACAAGGTTAATCCCGAGTCGCGTGTCGCGAAGGAAGAGATTTTTGGCCCGCTGCTTTCGGTGATCCGCGTGAAAGACCTGAAGGAAGCCATAGACGTTGTGAGCCGGTCTGAATACGGCAACGCGGCTTCTGTCTTTACCCGCTCCGGCGGCGCGGCGCGGCAGTTCGCGCAAAACGTGACCGCAGGGATGGTCGGCATCAACGTCGGCGTGCCTGCGCCGGTAGCGTTCTTTCCGTTCTCTGGATGGAAGGGTTCATTCTTCGGCGACCTGCACGCGCTCGGCAAAGACGGCGTGAATTTTTATACTGAGACAAAGGTTGTAACCTGCCGCTGGCCGGACTGAGGAATACGATCCGAATCGGACAACTCGCATTCGTCTCAATAGTGAAAACGATGCCTCACCTTGGAGACCGCGCTGGCTGAGGTTGTGCTGTAGCCGGGTGCGCGACCGCAGGCATTTTGAAAATGGAATCGTCAACAGGAACGTTCAGTTCAATTTTTTTGAATGTGATCTTTTGCTCCGGACCATCGCCGCCAATCTGATGTTGCTCAATGGAAAACGGAAACTTCAACCCGTCTACTTCCTTATAGTCACTTAGCACGCTCTCAAGCTCAATTTCAGTCCCATGCGCCATGGTCTTGGCCGAGGTCTTCAGTCCCAGAAATGTAAC
>DASXIL010000676.1:0-3593 GCA_036497985.1 Candidatus Angelobacter sp.
ATGGAACGAATGTTCAGTCCGGAAAGGATCTGTGCTCCCACGCCGATGTCGCGCTGGGTTTTCCTCTGGTGCGCCGGCGCCGAGCGTGGCTCACGATGGAATGCCAGCCGTTTTTCATCGTCCACGTTGAAGCCCTTGGAAGTCTGGTGCAGATAGATCAGTGCTCCAGTCCCTTCGCGTGCAATCATCTCCAGTGAGCGATCAAGAACCTGCTGGCAGTCGCAAAGCGAGCCACCAAAGACGTCTCCCGCCAGGCAATGCGCATGCATGCGCACCAGCACAGGGCCAGTGCCGCGTTCCACGTCGCCTTTGACCAGGGCAACATGCGATTCGCCGTCCAGCTGGTTTTCAAAAGCGATCATCCTGAATTCGCCGTGGCGCGTAGGAAGCATGGCCTCGCCCACACGGACCACGTGGCTTTCGGTCTCCATCCGGTAACGAATCAGCTCCGCTACCGTGAGCATCTTCAGGTTGTGAGTCTTGCAGAATTCAGTAAGGTCAGGCACGCGCGCCATGGTGCCGTCTTCATTCATGATCTCGCAGATCACGCCTGCGGGAATCATGCCGGCCATCCGCGCCAGATCGACCGAGGCCTCCGTTTGTCCCGCACGGACCAGCACGCCGCCTTTGCGCGCAGCAAGAGGGAAGACGTGTCCCGGACGGACGAGATCGGCCGCCCGGCTTGCCGGATCAATGGCAACTTGAATCGTTCGTGCGCGATCGTGGGCTGAAATTCCTGTGGTCACGCCTTCACGCGCTTCCACACTCTCATAGAACGCCGTTCCGTATGGCGAAGTGTTTTCCCGCGTCATGGGTCCGATGCGCAAGTAGTCCAGGCGTTCGGGTGTCATGGCTAGACAAATCAGGCCGCGACCGAACTTGGCAATAAAGTTGATGGCTTCTGGCGTGATCTTCTCCGCCGCCATGGTCAGGTCGCCTTCGTTTTCGCGGTCTTCGTCGTCAATGACCACGATCATGCGGCCGGCGCGAATCTCCTCGATCGCCGTGGGGACATCGGTAAACGCTGTGGAAAATGACATAGGAGCTCTCGCCAAATTGTAGCAAACCTGAAATTGTTCCGAACTTGGCAAGCGTGTACCGATTTGGAACCGCGCTGCCGCAGGACGTTCATTTTTGGCAATTTCGGCGATTTTGGCAATGGCCCCAATGGGCTTACAATCTCTGTATGGCAAAGTCTTCCTCTGAACCCTTTGAAGTTGGCTGCCCCTGCTGCAACGCAGTGCTGAAAGTCGATCCTGAAATCAAGGCCGTGCTTTCGCATGTAGCAGCCGTGAAGCCCAAGATGTTCAATGATTTTGAGGCTGCCGCAAAAGCCATGCGCGAGCAGGAAGGCCGCAAGGAATCCATCTTTCGCCAGGCCGTGGACGCGCAGAAGAACAATGCCAGCCTGCTGGAAAAGAAATTTCAGGAAGCCGTGAAGAAGGCCAAAGAAACGCCCGACGAAGGCCGCCCCCTGCGCGACTTTGATCTGGACTAGCTGACCGCTTTGCCCGCCAAACTCCTACTGCTCGGACATCGCGGCGCCCGCATATACGCGCCGGAAAACACCATCCCGGCTTTCGATCTCTCCCTGAAACATGGCGTCGATGGCTTTGAGTTTGATGTCCGCTGCACCCGCGGCAAAGAGTCGATCGTTTGTCATGATAGAAAATTCAACCGCATAGCAGTGCGCACGCGCACACTGGAGCAGATCCATGCAAAATGTTCTGTCAATGGCAAGCCGCCCTGCCTGGAAGACGTGCTTGAACTCTATTCGCGCAAGGCCTTCCTGAATATTGAAGTGAAGGTGCGCGGCATGGAGCAGGTGGTTTATGACGCGGTCAAGCGCTTTCCTCCGCAACGCGGCTACTTCATCTCATCTTTTCTGCCCAGCGTTGTGCGCAAGCTGCATGCTCTGGATCGTTCGCTGGTTCTGGGCGCGATCTCCAAATCCTATTGGCACCTGCGGCGGTGGAAAAACCTGCCAGTCCGCTATGTGGTACCGCACTACAAACTGCTCACCCCCAAATTGATAGAGACGCTCCACGCCGCTGATAAGACCGTGATCACCTGGACCGTCAATGATCCGCGCAAAATGCTGCAGGCCGCTGCAATGGGAGTGGACGGAATTATTTCTGACGATACGAAGCTGCTGGTGGAGACGTTCAGCAACAAGTCTGCGCGTTGATACTGCACAAGTACACAATTGAGTGGTGGGATCAGAATGAGCTAGCGGCGAGGCCGACTCGCGCGCCGAGCCGCCTGCTGCAGGAGCGGAAGAGTGTTGCGGTAGAGAATGAGCTGGAGCGGTTTGTCGCGCAGCGACCATAAAAAAGCCTTCTGCCGGGCCAGGCAGAAGGCCGAGTCACCTCAATGGATACAACTAAGCAGCAGGCTTAAGAGCAGGCGCAGCTGCAGGCTCAACAAACTGTTCAGTCTCCGTCGATCCCTCCATTGCCGTGATGGACGACTGCCCACTGGCAATGGTTTGGGCAACTTCATCAAAATATCCGGTGCCGACAAACCGCTGGTGCCGAACCGCCGTATAGCCTTTATCCGCGCTCTTGAATTCTTTTTCCTGGAGCCGTGAATATGCCGTCATACCTTCGCGCGCATAACCATGCGCGAGCTCAAACATGCTGTAATTCAGGGCGTGGAAACCTGCCAGCGTAACAAACTGGAACTTGTATCCCATGGCGGCCAGCTCAGTCTGGAACTTGGCGATTGTCGCTTCGTCCAGCTTCTTCCTCCAGTGGAAGGAAGGCGAGCAGTTGTAAGCCAGCAGTTTGCCGGGGAATTTCTCATGGATGGCTTCGGCAAAGCGCCGCGCCTCTTCGATATTTGGCTCAGAAGTTTCGCACCAGATCATGTCAGCGTAAGGCGCATAGATCAGGCCGCGGGCAATGGCCGCGTCAATTCCGCCTTTGAACCCTAGATAACCCTCAGGTGTGCGCTCGCCGGTCAGGAACTCCACGTCGCGCAGGTCGCTGTCTGAAGTGATTAGCTGGGCGCCATTCGCGTCAGTGCGCGCGATCAGGATTGTCGGGATATTCTGAATATCGGCAGCCAGTCGTGCTGCTACCAGCTTCTGTACGAACTCCTGTGCAGGCACAAGGACTTTGCCGCCCATGTGTCCGCATTTTTTGGCCGATGCCAGCTGGTCTTCAAAATGGACCGCCGCCGCACCCGCTTCAATCATTGACTTCATGAGTTCAAACGCGTTCAGGTTGCCGCCGAACCCGGCTTCGGCATCGGCGACGATTGGCGCAAACCAGTACATGCCGTTCTTGCCTTCAGCGTGATGCATCTGGTCAGCACGGAGGAAAGCGTTGTTGATTTCCTTTACTACGTTGGGAACGCTGTTGCAGGGATACAGGCTCTGGTCCGGATACATTTGCCCCGCCAGATTGGCATCTCCCGCCACCTGCCAGCCGCTCAGGTAAATGGCTTTCAGTCCGGCCAGGACCTGCTGGACGGCCTGGTTGCCAGTCATCGCGCCAAGCGCTTTCACATATGGCTCCGTGTGGAGCATGTCCCAGAGTCGGAGCGATCCCAGGCAGGCCAGCGTGTGCTCAACCTGTACGGTCCCGCGC
>DASXIL010000677.1:0-5242 GCA_036497985.1 Candidatus Angelobacter sp.
CCTGCCACTGCACGAAGGTCGAGCCGGGAACGCCTGCCAACGCCGGCGGTAGCCGCAGCCCGAAGTCTTGTCCGAGGCTCAGTACGTAGCCGCTCCAACCGCTGCACACGGTGGCTGCGCCGAAGGCGTATTCCAGCACCAGGTCCCAGCCGATGATCCAGGCAAAGATCTCTCCCAGTGAAGCGTAGCCATATGTATACGCAGAACCGGCCACAGGGATGGCGGAAGCGAATTCCGCGTAGCACAATCCGGCAAACACGCAGCCCGTTGCAGCCAGCACAAATGACAACACAATGGCCGGACCGGCATACTGCGCCGTAGCCGTTCCCGCAAGAACGAAGATTCCCGTGCCTATGATCGCGCCGATGCCGAGAGCAATCAGGTTATTGACGCCGAGTGCCCGCTTTAAGCTGTGTTCGCCAGTTTCATGGGCTTCAGCAAGAATGAGCTTCAGCGGTTTGGTGGCAAGCAGATTGGCCATTCGACAGACCTCGCATTAAATAGACACGATTGCTCCAGAAAGGACTTGCTATTCTAGAACAAACCCTCCGTCGCAGCGGAGGGCTAAAGTCTTACAGAGAGTAACTTTGCTAAACGCCGGTTTGCAGCTTGCTGTGCCGCTTGCCGTAAGCAAAATAGAAGACCAGTCCGATCACCAGCCAAACGATGAGCCGCAGCCAGTTCGTCCAGCCAAGGCCATAGATCATGGCGCCGCAAACGACGATGCCAAGGATCGAAATCAGAGGCAGCACCGGAACGGTGAAGGCGCGCGGCAAGTCCGGCCTGCGGACGCGCAGAATCCAAACGCCTGCGCACACCAGAATGAACGCAAACAACGTGCCGATGCTTGTCATCTCGCCCACGATGCTATCGGGAAGGAAAGCCGCGAAGAGCGAGGTGAAAACAAAGAACAGCATGTTGGATTTCCACGGCGTCTTGAATTTGGGATGTGGTTCAGAGAAAACTTTGGGAACCAGGCCATCTTCACTCATGGAATAAAAAACGCGCGACTGGCCGTACAACATGACCAGGATGACCGACGAGAATCCGGCCAGAATGGCGATGGTGACGAGCTTCGACATCCATTCATAACCGATCATGTACTTGGAGATGGCAAAGGCGACAGACGCTTCTTTACCGGCAGTTCTGAAGTCCTGCACCGTAGCAACGCCGCTCAGTACGTGTGAGAACGCAACGTACAGAATCGTGCAGATCACAAGCGAACCAAGGATGCCCAGCGGCATATCGCGCTTGGGATTTTTGGTTTCCTGCGCAGCCGTGGAAACGGCATCAAAGCCGATAAAAGCAAAGAACACCACGCCTGCCGCTCCCAGGATTCCCATGATGCCGCCATACGGATGGCTGACGCCCTGGTCAGTAATGTAGGTTGTGGGCGCAGGGATATACGGTGTGTGGTTGGCGGGATTCATGAATCCCCAGCCAATAAAGATCACCAACAGCACAATGGCAACCTTAGTGACTACGATAATGCTGTTCACCACGGCCTACTCTTGCGTGCCGCGAATCAGCAGCGCGGACAAGATCAGCAGAATGAACACTGCCGGAAGGTTCATGATTCCATGAACGCCCGCGTCAGCGCCCATGCCCACTTCAAATGGCGAGTGGTACCACTGGTACGGGATATGCAAACCCATGTACGCCAGCACTTTGTTGAAGTACTGGGCCCACGCAATCGCCACCGTAGCCGAGCCGACCGCATACTCAAGCACCAGGTCCCAGCCAATGATCCAGGCAATGAATTCGCCCATGGTGGTGTAAGAGTACGTGTATGCGCTGCCGGCAATCGGAATCATGGAGGCAAATTCGGCGTAGCAAAGTCCGGCAAAAGCGCAACCAACACCGGCCAGGATAAAAGCCAGCGTTACTGACGGACCCGCGCGCTCAGCGATGGCAGCGGCTGTCCGCACGAAAAGGCCGGCGCCAATGATGGCCCCGATTCCCAGCGCCACCAAAGACATGGGGCCCAGGGTCCGTTTGAGCGGCGCGCGGCCAGCGTCATCCAGAAGGCGATCAATTGACTTGGTGCGAAACAACGCGTTTGATGCTTGAGGCGTCTCGATTCCTGTTTTAGTTCCCATCCTTAAGCCCTTCCCTCTTGTGAAACCGCGGCGCTACGGCGCGACCACACGAAATATACCGGAATTCCCAGCAGCACGATGATCAAGCCCGGCCATGTGTATTGCGGTTTGTAGCGCAATAATACGACATCGATGAACAAAGCCATCACAATATAAACGGCCGGCAGCACCGGATAGCCGATGGCGCGGTACGGCCTTTCGGCCTCTGGCTTGGTGCTCCGCAAAACGAACAGGCCGGCAATCGTCAATATATAGAAGACCAGCACGGCAAAAATCACGTAATTCAGCAGGTCATTATATGTGCCTGAAAGACACAGCACGCAGGTCCATATGCCTTGTACGATGAGCGCATTTTTCGGCGTCAGGTACCTGGGATGAAGTTTCCCTGTCGATTTAAAAAACAGCCCGTCTTTGGCCATGGCGTAATAGACGCGTGCGCCGCTAAGGATCAGGCCATTGCAGCAGCCGAACGTCGAAATCAAAATGGCGATGGCCATCAGGCCTGCGCCGCTGGCGCCAAACATCTGTTGCAGCACGGCGGTCCCTACACGATCTGAAGCAGCGTACTTGATGCCCCGAGCGACTACGTCTGCGCCAGCCGGATTGCCATCAAACGGCAGATGCCCCAGATAAATAAAGTTGGCGGCGATGTAAAGCAGTATCACCACGCCGGTCCCAATCGCCAATGAGAGCGGCAGATTACGCTTGGGATCTTTTACTTCGCAGGCGGTAAACGTCACGTTGTTCCACGCGTCGGCGGAAAAAAGTGAGCCGACCTGGGCCACCGCAAGAATTGTGAGCACCCCAACAAACGGCCCTAAAAGATTGCCGGCCGCGTCCGCGCCACCTGCGGAATGCGGCAAGTTCAGCCGCCAGAAGTTGCCATAGTTTGCCGCAGCGGCCTGGGCGTTGCGGGCAACAAAGATTCCGGCCAGCACCAATGCCGCCAGCGCTGATACCTTTGCGATGGTAAAAACGTTCTGCACCGCAGCTCCCGTCTTAATGCCAAAAACATTCAGCCACGTAAGAAAGACCACAATGATGATTCCGGACAGGTTCTGCGTGTTCAGGCCCATATCCATGCCGCCCAGCGCAATACCAAACGGCTGCCATACGCCCACATGCAGTGGCCCAATTAACCAGTGCGTCGCAGCCACCGACGGAAAAAAGTGACCAAGAAATTTGCCAAACGCCACGCCCACGGCGGCCACAGTCCCAGTCTGGATGACAAGGAACAAAGTCCATCCATACAAGAAACCCCACAGCGAGCCCAGCGATTCACGCAGGTAAACGTACTGACCGCCGGCTTTGGGCATCATGGCGGCAAGCTCGCCGTATGAGAGCGCACCCACAATCGTCATAAAGCCGGTGACCAGCCACGCGCCAATCAACAGCGCGGGAGAGTTGACCTCGCGGGCAATCTCCGCCGACACAATAAAGATGCCGGAGCCAATCATTGACCCCATCACCAGGGTGGTGGCGCTGGTGAGTCCCAGCCCTTTCACTAATTCAGGCGCGCCCGATGCGGCCTGAGGCGGCGTGGTGCGAACTTCCGCGGATGAAGACATAGTTGTTCTGTATGTTTTACCCCAAAACGCGCAGAAAATCCGCAACTGCTTTGCCTGGGGACTCAAGAAGGTCAGAAATAAGGGCCACCGCGTCCGCGCCTGCGGCTTTTACCTGAGAACAATTCTGCCGGGTGATGCCTCCAATGGCGACTAAGGGTTTCCGCGTAGCCTGCCGCGCCTGCCGCACACCTTCCAGCCCCACCACCGGATCAGGATTGGCCTTTGATCCCGTGGCAAACACCGGCCCAATGGCAATGTAGTCGATAGGGAGCGCGTCAGCTGCGAGGACTTGCGAGAGGTTGTGGGTGGAATAGCCGATAACTCGGCTTTTTCCATCTTTGACCGAATCGAAAATTCTCCGCGCCGTTTCAGGAGAAAGATCGTTCTGTCCCAGGTGAACTCCGTCGGCATCGGCGGCAAGGCAGAGATCAACGCGATCATTGATGATCAGCGTTGCTCTGGGCGTTGCTCCAGTACCCCATGTCACCCGACGCAGCTCCCGCGCACAGCTAAGAAATCGCCGTGTGGGATTTTCCTGAGCCGGCTGGGTGGCAGCCGATGCCAGAGACTTGTCGCGCAGCTGGATCAGCGTCGCGCCCGCCGCAATCAACTCTTCCGCATATCGGACGACGGCCCAAATGGGGTCCGGCTTCGCAGCGAAGCAGGAGAAGTCGATGATGGGGTAAAGCACGGGTAAAGTCATGGTGAGGCCAAATAGCAATAGCAAACGGCAGGGTAGGAGTGGAACAATCAAAAGCCTTCCCGCGAACCAGCCCAGAAGAAGTATACTGGCCGTCGAAAATCGTAAGAGGTACAGATGCGAACATTTCCCGTTCTGGCTCTGGTTCTCAGCGTATCCGCAGCTTTCGGGCAGAAAAGCCCATACGAAGAAGACACCCGCGCCCTCACCGCCGCAGGGAAACTGGAGAACAAGATTTACTCGAATCAGCATGCGGGATTTGCAGTCCGTTTGCCACTAACGCCGTGCATACCCCAGCTGAACACAAAGACTGACTTGCAGAAAGGCTCTGCCACGCTGCTCGAATGCGTTCATGACGCGCAGGGCGGCGGTGCGTATACATTTAGTATTGCTATCGACAGCTGGACGCGCTATGACTTGGTCGCGGTTGAGCAATATGTTCGCGGCCTTGAGCGTCTGGGCGAGACTGACCCCAAGGACCGCAGCAAACTCGACCCCAATGCGAAGACCGTTGAACCGCAGACACCACGCACGTGGGCCGGCCTGGACTTCCGGGAGCTGATCATGAGCATTAGTGACGACGGGACCGTGGCACATTATGCAGGCGTATCCTGCACGCATCTCAAGACTTACGTGCTGTGCTTTCAGGCTCATGCGGGCAGCGTGGAAATGGTCCGGGGTTTGCTTAAGCTCGAACGCAAACTGGAGATTGTCCCAACGAAGCCTCCCGGGCCCTCTGCGTCGCGCCCGCAGTAATCAGCTCTTCCGCATACCGGACGACGGCCATAACAGGGTTTGGCTTCGCGGCAAAGCAGGAGAAGTCGATGATGGGGTAGAGCGGGGGAAGAAGCATGCTTCACCTGACCGGAATATTG
>DASXIL010000678.1:0-4371 GCA_036497985.1 Candidatus Angelobacter sp.
ACATCCTGCAGTATTGGAAAACCGTGGATGAAGACTACCACTGGCACATTGAGATACTGCCTATCATTGGCGCCAAGGCCAAGCCGTACTTCCTGAAAGAGGTGTATTACACCCACATATCGTCGGAGTCCGCGGCGGAAAAGTACCGCAAGCTGGCGATCCGCTAATCCGCTAATATTTTCCCGCCGTGTCATCTATCCGCTCTTTTCAACGCACTTGGGCCGCGTTCAGTGATTGAACAAAGATGGTCCTGCGAATATTGCAAGCAGCCGCAGTAGCTCACGGTCCGCCAGATCGGGGTCGCTTCGCTCGGGAAGAAACTGGTAAAAAATAATCGCACCTCTCGGGCTGCCTTCGTGCCACACGGGAACGAAAGCGGTGATCCCTAGTTCCGACCACAACTGGTTGTAAGGCGTATCTGTATTCACAATCGAGATTTGGCCTGCCGCGATTGCCGATGCGACCGCACCTGTGTTTGCAACCAGAGCCCGCTGGCGCGCGTCAGTCATTCCCGAGCTCGAAAGCAAAGACAGGTTGGCGGTCCCATGCAGTTCCAGGACCGCCATCCCATCGCATCCCATGAGGCTGGAACCGATTTCCAGGATTTCCTGCGGAACGTCGTTTCGCAGGACCGCCTGCCTCAGCCTTTCACTGGCCGCATACAGTCGCACCCACATGGGATTCGGGTGACCTTGGCATAAACTGAGGCAGCGGTTACGGTAGGCGGCGGCGCATCTCTCCAGCGCTTGCACCAGGCTGATGTTGTCTCGAATATGGTAAGTCTCTCCGTCATAGGTGAATGGCTCTATCATCCACTCACTCCATGGCGGGTGAGATAGGCGTCCACTATCTCGAGCAGTTCTCGCCAGCTGTTCCGTGCCACGGTCGGCTCTTGTTGAGTATGGTTGGTAGACAGCGCCTGCTCCGTCTTCGCAATGGGGCTGCAATTATCAACATAAAGTACTTTACGACTCATAACCTCCAGTTCGCCGCCCGGGCTTGCGTTGCGACACACTCCTTCCGGCCCACGGAAACACACATATGTGCGCCCCAGCAGGTGCTGGCACAAATAGCTCACGAGCGTCCCTGATTGTCCGGGCGCAAGGCCGACATAAACACGCTGGGCTTACAGCTATCAGCCGTGCTCGTAAACAAATTGTTTTTCTTGTGTCACAGTCGCGGCATTTGCGTCCGTCGAGCCGTTTTGCAGAGATCGCAAAACGAAATGCCCAAAGCGGCTGGCTTCCAATAGTTGCGGACAAAGGTAAACCACGCCACGGACATTGGAAACATTACCGAGGTACCTGTAAATGCTTAGCGGCTGCCCAAGCACAGCGCAGTTCCTCGTGAAAACCACTGTATCGCATTAGAAGCAAAGAGACTTACCGGGCGCTGGACCATTCCATCGCTTTACGATGGGATCTTGCAAGTGCGGATTCTTAAGGAACAGCTGGCGGGAGCAACAAAGCATTTATCGGGGTTGGCGCTCGGCGCCCAGGGTCACTTGGGTGACCGGAAAACCAGGAGCACTGCTTCGATTCTTCGCAAACATGAGGATAGGCGGAGGGTACGATCTTTCCCGGGAGGTTCTTACTACAGTCGCTGAACCCGGCAATCTGTCGAACTGACCAGGCATAAGGCCTGCGGCAAGCGGCCTTACGATCCAGAGCCCACCGTGCGTTTTATCACACCGCAGTGTGCATGGAGACAGCTATAATTTGCAATAACTTATGCTTCCGCTGTTTTGGCTTCGCGTGGCCCTGAGTTTGTACGGGGTGGGCCTGCTTTACGCCCTGGCGTCATTCTGGGGTGGCAGGAAAGTCCTGACCCAAATCACCCTGCCGGCGGTGGGGCTGGGAATGGTGTTTCATTTTGTCTCTATCGTAGAAAACGCCATGTTCAGCGGCACCTTGGCGCCCATCTCCATGCATGGGCTGGAATCATTGCTGGCGTTCGTGCTGATGGTATTTTTCTTTACGGTTTATGGGCGATACCGCGCTACGTCGCCGGGTCTGGCGGTCTTTCCTCTGGTTTTCTGGCTCACCTTTTCAGCGTCTTCCTATGCCGAGCCCACCGAGCCTTCTGCACCGCTTTTTGTAAGCACACAATGGATTTATATCCATGTGGCCCTGATATTGATCGGATACTCTGCGCTGTTCTTCAGCTTTGTGGCCAGCATTCTGTACCTGCTGCAGGAACGCAACTTGAAGAGCAAAGCGGGGATGAGCGGATTCTGGTCGCGGCTGCCGGCGCTGGCAACGATCGATGAAATCGGCTTCAAGTGCCTGATCTGGGGCTTTCCCTTCATGACGCTGGGGCTGATTGCCGGATCCATTCTGGCGGAAGCGCGCTTTGGCAGCAGATATTTTGCCGATCCCAAGATTTTGTTGTCCGGCCTGATGTGGGTCATCTACATGGTGCTGTTGTACACGCGTTGGAACGCAGGATGGCGAGGACGACGAGCGGCATATCTGGCGACGTTCGCGTTTGGCGCGGCTGTGCTGGCCTGGGCCGCCAATAATTTCAGCCAGACGCACAGGTTTATTGCTCCATGAACTTTCACGTTATCGGCGTGAACCACAACAGCGCACCGCTTGAGGTGCGCGAGCGGCTGGCTGTGCCTGAAACGCAACTGCCGGACGCTATCCGCAGCCTGGTGCAGCAACCCGGCGTGGATGAAGGCATGGTGCTTTCCACATGCAATCGCGTCGAGGTGGTTACCAGCATCAAGCAGGGCGCTAACTTGCGGGGATTTCTGGGCAGTTATTTCGGGGTGAACCCAACGGCGCTGAATTCTCACGTCTACGAATATGAGCAGCGCGAAGCGGTGCGCCACGTGTTCCGCGTTGCGTCCAGCCTCGACTCCATGGTGGTGGGCGAGCCGCAGATTCTGGGCCAGGTAAAAGAAGCTTATGCACTTGCGCGCGGATTGGGAGCAATCCATTCCGGGCTGGACGCGCTGTTGTCCCGCGCTTTTGCCGTGGCCAAGCGCGTGCGCTCAGAGACTTCAATCGGAAGCTCCAGCGTTTCCATTGCATCCGTGGCTGTGCAGCTGGCGGAAAAGATTTTTGGATCGCTCGAAGATAAGACCGTTTATCTGGTCGGCGCAGGCAAGATGGCGGAGCTGGCAGCGCGTCACCTGATCGCACATGGCGCAAAAAACATCATCGTCAGCAACCGCACGCATGAGCGCGCAGTGGATCTGGCTGAAGAATTTGGCGGTCGGGCCATTTCTTTCGACCAGTTGCATGAAACCTCGGATAGCGCTGACATCATCCTGACCTCCACCGGAGCCCCCGAGCCTCTTTTCCTTCGCGAACACGGCGAACGGCTGCGCAAAGGCCGGCGCAACCGGCCAATGTTTTTCATCGATATTGCTGTGCCCCGTAATGTGCATCCGGACATGAACAAGGTGGACGGAATGTTTGTCTATGACGTGGATGACTTGCAGTCGGTTGCGACGGACAACGCGAGTGAACGCAAAAAGGAAGCCGAGCGCGCAGAGAAGATCATTGAGCTTGAGGTTGATCGCTTCGCCTCGCGCATGAAGTCGCTGGCTGTGGTGCCCACAATACTTTCACTCCAGGAATATTGTGAAACCATCCGGCAGGCGGAGATTGACCGTATCCGCGGCAAGCTGGGAACGATCACGCCCGAACAGGAAGCCGCTATCGACGCGATGACGCGTGGCATCATCAACAAACTTCTGCATACGCCCATTACCACGCTCAAATCGTCCACTGACCACCCTGAGGCTGCTACCATCCATGAGATGATCAGACGGCTGTTCAATCTGAATACGGGAAAACCGAAAGAGTAAATGGCCAAACTTCGAATAGGCTCGCGAGGCTCGCAGCTGGCTCTGTGGCAGGCGAACCATGTGGCCGCCCTGCTGCGCGAACAAGGCCACACGGTTGAAATCGAGGTCATTAAGACCACGGGTGACAAGATCACCAGCGTTGCGCTGGCCAAGGTCGGGACCAAGGGAATGTTTACCAAGGAGATTGAAGATGCGCTGCATGAAAAGAGGGTTGACCTTGCGGTGCACAGCCTGAAAGATGTTCCAACGGACCTTGCGGAGGAGTTTGAACTTGCGGCGATCATGAAGCGCGAAGATCCGCGCGACGCTTTTATCTCCGTAAAGTTTTCCAGTCTGGATGAGCTGCCGCAGGGCGCGAAGGTCGGTACCAGTAGTTTGCGCAGGCAGTGCCAGTTGAAGTCGGTGCGTCCTGATCTTGAAATTTTTCCTCTGCGCGGCAATGTGGACACGCGGCTCAGGAAGCTTGAGTCGGGCGAGTATGCAGCCATCATCCTGGCCGCCGCTGGTGTATACAGGCTGGGCTTAGATCAGCATGTGCGTTCGCGCATTTC
>DASXIL010000679.1:0-4039 GCA_036497985.1 Candidatus Angelobacter sp.
CCGGCCATATTCCACGTATTCTCATTTCTCTGCCTGTCTGAAGATGCTCTCTCCAGCAGATTAGGACGGTTCAGTTCAAGCCGGAACCCGTATTTCTTACAGTCGCCTGCCCCATTTTCCGATCCGCGCTCATCAGCGTGAATCCGCGGTAAAGTTTTTCCGCTGGTCGGCGTAGAATATTCACGACTCACCATGACCGCCATCCCTCAACCCGAAATCGCTCCAGCACAAGTTGGAACACAGTTTGCCGTTCACAATCCTGCCACGCAGGAAATCATTGGCACGCTGCCGAACTTTGGGGCGGAGCAGATCGCTGAAGCTGTGGCCAAAGCCGCCGCGGCGCAGGTCCGATGGGCAACGACGCCGGTGCGTGACCGCCTCCGCATCCTATCTCGCTTTGCCGAGCTGCTATGCGACCAGAAAGATTCCGTTGCTGCCGTGATCAGCCGCGAAGCCGGCAAGCCCGAGGCGGAAGCAATGTCCACCGAGGTCATGGTGGTGCTGGACACGGTGAAGTATCTCCAGAATCATGTGCCGACATTTCTGAAGCCGGAGCCGGTGCCGCACGGAAATCCCGTAATGAAGCTCAAGCGCGGCACGCTGCTGCGCGAGCCCTATGGAGTTGTGGGCATCATCAGCCCGTGGAATTATCCTTTCAGCCTCCCGTCAATACAGACGCTCACCGCGCTGGTCACCGGCAACGCCGTGGTGCTGAAGCCATCGGAATTCACGCCGTACTCGTCGCTGGAGCTGGAAAAACTCTTGCGCGCCGCGAGCCTTGATCCGGACTTGCTCCACGTGATCACCGGCGAGGGCGCCACCGGAGCAGCGCTGCTTGCGGCGAACGTGCAGAAAATTATTTTTACTGGAAGCGTAGCCACCGGAAAACGCGTGGCCCAGGCCGCCGCTGCGCGCTTGCTGCCCGTGGTGCTGGAGCTGGGCGGCAAAGACCCGATGATCGTGCTGGAAGATGCCGACATTGACGTGGCGTCGAGCGCCGCAGTGTGGGGCGCGTTCATGAATGCCGGACAGACTTGCCTATCGGTCGAGCGCTGTTACGTGCAGGAAAAAATCTACCCGAAGTTTCTGGAGGCCTGCGTCGCCAAGACCGCCAAACTCCGCATCGGCCCCGGTACAGATCCAAACGTTGATTCCGGCCCAATGATTCACGCGCGTCAGTTATCGATTGTGCAATCGCACGTGGAAGATGCTATTGCCCGTGGCGCGCGCCTGCTGGCGGGCGGCAAGCCGCTGGCACAGCTTGGTCCAAACTTTTTTGCGCCAACCATCCTGGCAGACGTGGACCACTCCATGAAGATCATGCGGGAAGAAACTTTTGGCCCGGTGCTGCCGGTGCGCAGTTTCAAGACAGAAGACGAAGCCGTGGCACTGGCCAACGATTCCGACTATGGCCTGGCGGCCTGCATCTTTACCAACGACCGCAAGCGCGGTGAAGCTCTGGCGCGCCGCGTCCAGGCCGGCACCGTGATGGTGAATGATGTGCTCACCTGCTTCGGCATCAGCGAAGCGCCGCATGGCGGCATCAAGGCCAGCGGAATCGGCCGCACGCATGGACGCTTTGGCCTGGAAGAAATGGTGTGGCCCAAGTACGTGGATTCCGATCGCATGCCGCGCATGAAAAAGCTCTGGTGGTACGGATACGGCCCCGCCTTCGGCCAGCAGATGGGCGGGTTCATTGAACTGCTGTTCGCAAAAGGATTAATAAAACGACTGCGTGGAGGGGTGAAAAGCACAAAATCCTATCTTCGCCGGCGGCTTCTTTAAGCGTAAAATCGGCTTTGAGGCAGTAGGGCCTAACAAAGTAATGTTGAAACACTCTCATTTGATTTACGACTGGAACTCCCTTCCCGGAACCGAATTTGCGCCCAAACAGCGCGTCATGCTCGATGATGAGTCCCTGCGCGACGGCCTTCAGTCGCCTTCTGTCAAAGATCCGCCTATTGAAGAAAAAATCAAGATCCTGCACCTGATGGAAGACCTGGGAATCGACCTTGTCGATATCGGCTTGCCCGGAGCCGGTCCGCGCGCGGTTACAGACGTAGAGCTGCTGGCGCGGGAAATTGCCACCTGCCGGATGAAGATCAAGCCGAACTGCGCCGCCCGCACCCATGAGAATGACATTCGTCCAATCGCCGAGATCTCACAGCGCGCCGGCATAGCCATTGAAGTCGCGTGCTTCCTCGGCTCCAGTCCTATCCGCCGATTCACGGAAAACTGGACAGACGATTTTCTGTTCCAGACCACGGAAAAAGCCGTAACCTACGCCAGGTCTCTTGGCCTGGAAGTGATGTACGTAACCGAAGATACTTCGCGTTGCGATCCTGAGACGGTGAAGCGGCTCTACTCCACGGCCATTAGCAGCGGCGCTACGGCAATCGTGATCTGTGACACGGTTGGCCATGCGACGCCCAGCGGCGTCCAGGCGCTGGTCCGTTTTGTCCTGGACGAAGTGGTCAAGCCTTCCAGAGAGAAGATTCGCGTGGATTGGCATGGCCATTCTGATCGCGGGCTGGCTGTCGCCAACTCTCTTGCAGCGCTGGCGGCCGGTGCGGATTGCGTTCATGGCACGGCTCTCGGCATCGGTGAACGAGTTGGGAATACCCAGATCGACCAGATGCTGGTGAACCTGAAGCTGATGGGCGTTTCTCCCTGGGCAGAGCAAGACCTGACAAAGCTCAAGGAATACTGCATGACCGTCTCTGAAGCAACTGGGGTGCCGATCCCTCGCAATTATCCGGTGATGGGAGAAGATGCCTTTCGTACAGCGACGGGAGTACATGCCGCGGCTGTTATTAAGGCATTTCGCAAGGGCGATATCGAACTGGCAAACTCCGTCTACTCCGGCGTACCCTCTCACTACTTTGGCCTGGAACAAATCATTGAGATTGGCCCCATGTCAGGCAAGTCAAATGTGATCTTCTGGCTGGAGCGTAAAGGTATGACCGCTTCTGAAGATCTGGTTGACCGCATTTTCCAGCGGGCCAAAGCTTCAGACCGCTGCCTTACAGAGGAGGAAATTCTGGCGTGCTGCCAAAAGGTTTCCGCCAGCACTTAGCCGTAGTAAAGGTGATTGGCGGACCAACAGGACGCAACTATTTTCCGCGGCGCGGGTTTCTTCTAATAACACTCTGAACTTCCCTTTAAAGGAGAAAGAATGAAGAAGCTATTTACAATCGCATGCACTCTGGTACTCGGCAGCGCCCTGGCCTTTGCGCAGGCAAGCACAACTCAGACTCCGCCGGCCAGTGGCGATCAGACAAAGACCGGTACCTCCACCACCACCAAGCATCATAAGCATGGCGGCAAGAAGTCCAAAAAAAGCAAGAAGTCTACTGAAGGGACTCCCGCCCCAGCACCAGCACCATCACCCAAATAAATTTGCGATCAAAGTTATACAGGCGGCCTCTTGCAGGCCGCTTTTTTTTCGCCTCTATAAGAATGCTTTCCTTTTTCCGGCTTCTCTGCTTAAAATGTTGCACCAACAATTCTTTACAGAGTTGAACGATTCCAAAAACTGACGTATCTCTGAAGGAGACTGAATGAAGAAGCTACTTACGATTGCGTTTACGCTACTGCTGGGCGCGAGTCTGTCATTCGCGCAGGCAACGGGCGGATCCACTGACAAGGGTGCGGGCGATAAGACCACAACAAAGTCCGGCAAGAAAACCACGCACCACAAGGGCGGCAAAAAAGGCAAGAAAAGCTCCGGCACTACCACTACGCCTGCCCCAAAATAAGTTCCCTGAAGACTCTGAAATATCAAAGCGGCCCCTTGTGGCCGCTTTATTAACAGCACGTGAAAGATGGTATTTGAACGGACGCTGGTAAAACGTAGCGCCCGGCGATAACGGCAGAAACACATCGGGCGCATCGCTCCGACCCATTGGGCCCGCCGGGCCAACCCCAAAAAAATAAGCATGGCTGCTTAACTCGGGGCTCTCTGCTATTGAGGCATTCCCAGAGACGCTCGTACGGCTGACTTGAGCGCATCAATCAGGGCAGAAGGCGAATTCTCCAC
>DASXIL010000680.1:0-4154 GCA_036497985.1 Candidatus Angelobacter sp.
GGAGGGCTGTCATGGCAGGTCACTTACGTGGCCTTGATCCTGATCTACGTAGCCATCCACTACATGTTCGTGAGCCAGTCATCGCAAGTGCTTGCTCTGCTTGGAGTGTTTCTTGACGTGGGCATTCGCGGTGGAGTTCCGGCGACGCTGATGGCTTTTTCGCTGTTCTTTGCCAGCAGCTACTTTTCTGTAATAACGCCGCAGGGCGGGAGCCAGAATGTGATCTTTGTAGGCAGTGGCTATCTCACACAACGCGAACTCTATCGCCTTGGCGCGTTCACAACTCTCTTTTTTCTCGTTGTATTCCTGACGGTGGGGACCGGGTGGCTGATGCTGGTAGCACGTTGAAGAGAGAAGCATATTCAGACAGATCTATGAAATGAGAATGCTTGGAATATCCTCCGCGGCCTCCCGAAAAGTTCAGCCGCTTAAGGAACGATGACGAAAAGGATCGGGGCCGGTCAGCCATCGGCCCCCTCACCTTTTGAAAATATTTATTGTGGACGATCTAACGCGCAGCATTGACATACTGCGCCTCCGTCAGAAGGATGCCAAACGACATGGCCATTCGCGGCCTTGAAAGCTTTATTCAATGGGTTGCGGCAGACTCCAGGACAGACCTTGTCTGCTTCCGCGTCATTCGCGATAGCTCCAGTTTGCACGAAACGACACGTATTGTTGGGCTCAGTTGCATGAAGCGGCAAAAGCGTTAAGTCAACACTTACCCGGTTAGGACTCTGCTTCTCTCTTGCAAAATGCGCTTTTCCGATTGGCTGAAGCGATAGCCGCGTCACAGTGGCGTCACAACCAAGCTGAAAGTTCCATTGGGCTGGTAGTTCCCTGCAGCCGGTTGGATCGTCTTTCCCTGTTCTGGATCCTGACCACTCAACCAGATCATGCAGAGGGTGAGAATCTGCGCCGGCGATTTTCGCGCTGTATCCTAGAACCACAAAAGGCGGCACGATACAACAAGCAAGGTCATGGTCCAATCCGGATTCGCACTGACCGGTCCTGCTGACCACTGCGGCGTACACTGTGTGAATCTCAAGCCATTGGTCAATAGGCAACGGGTTGTCAGGTGTTCGTTTATCGACTCTCTCTTGCGCACAGCCCTGGATATTCTCCACCGGAATGTGAAAGTGCTTGTCACAACGATACAGGGTGTGGCCCTGATATTTGATCTGTTCCTCACTGGTGCGTTGTACAAGCGGAGAGGTGCTGAAAAAGTTGTAATCCAATCCCTGCGCTGGCGGGCTTGTTCGGTTCCGATCAAAAACAACCTGGCGCGGTGACTGATTGACACATGAATCAGCTTGCTGGCCTTGCATAAAAGCCGACGTCGCCGCGGTTAAGATGGAGACAAATAGAAGCGCAGGAAGGGACAGTCTTGGTCTTAGCAAGATGAGATTCATGGCGAATCTCCTTTCCAAAGAACTGCACATTATGCCAAATGCAGCCTCAGGTACCGCAACAGTTTTTGTTTATCTATTCGTAAAAGTGGTTCGGCCCTATGCGTAAATAATTAGAAAAAACAAATCTAACTGTGGACCAAATTGCGTTACTCGTCGCGGTCTGTATATTCCTCAGGAACGTCGTCTTCAAGCACTTCTCTGGTATGAACTTCGCTCTCGTCGGCGTCTGGAGCATTCTCTACGCCGCTGACCGCTTCGGCTTCCGCGTACTGCCCTTCTTCCAGCAACTCTTCCACGCTTTCAGAATCGTCATAGCTCTGGCGTGAGAGGCCCTGTGTGTCGCCGGACTGTCCTGCGGATGCGGCGCCCAGACCGCGACGACCGCTAGGGGTCACAGGATTTACGACATCGGCGCGACGACGCGTGGCTTTCCTTACGACAGGTTTTTTCTTCCCTGCTGATTTCTTCCTTGCAGGCTTTTTATTCGCCGAAGCTTTTTTCACGGCTACCGATTTCTTTTTATTTTTGGCGGTTTTGGCAATTCTGGCAGTTTTGGCAATCTTCTTTTGGGTTGGTTTTTTTCTGCTGACAGTCTTCTTTTTGCGCTCTGGTTTTTTTCTGGCCATGGGCAAAGTTTATCAAACCTTTCTGTCGCTACGCTCCAAATCTGTCGCTACGCTCCAAACCGCCAGCGGCTCGGTTTTCGAAAGACATTCCCTGCTCTATGCAGAGCAGCTCGACGCAGGCCCAATCTCGCCGATTCCTTTCAGATTTGCGAACCTTGACGATTACGGTTTGCCAATCTTTGTCGCTTCGCGCCTTTTTCGCGGACGTTCAAAACGCTAGAACTCCGCCCATTGGCAACAACAACTCACGAATGCTGCAGGCTGGTGACGATCAATTGGACCGAAACGCCCACCAGCAGAGCTGAAATCACCACCCGCAGAGCGCGTTTGGGCGCCTTGGGCAGCATAGCCGCACCTAGAAATGCGCCAGGAATTCCGCCTGCGATCAGCGCACTCAATACTCTCATATCAACGCCGCTCCAGGTCAGGTGAAGGCCGGCCCCCAGCACTGAGAGCACGAACCCGAACACCACGTTGGTGGCTACCACCTCCACAGCCTCGAGTGCCGGTATATTCAGCAAGAGCAGAGTGCCCAGCGTGCCCGCGCCAGACGCCGAGACTGCCATTTCAACCCCAATGGGAAAGCTTGCGTACGGCACCCAGCGGCGCAGTTTGAATGGAATGAGCACAGGGCCAAAGCCTTCCCGCAGCAGGTTCAGGATGGCCGAAACCCCAATCACAATCCCCACCAGCAGCAGCACCAGGCCATTTCTCTCCGTGCCGCTCGACCAGTGGAGGACCCAGGCGCCTGCCATCAGTCCCGGCACGGCGCCCAGCAGCATGGAGCCAAGCACACTGAAGTTCACTTGTTTCCTGGCCAGGTACATCGGCGTAGCCACAAGTTTTGTCAAAGCAGCAAAGATCATCGCTGTACCCACTGCTTCGATCGGCGGCAAGCCGAGCAGGATCAGCGCTGGAGTCGTCAATGTTCCGCCGCCGACCCCGGTCAATACGATGGCGAGCGAGAGAACCAGCCCGAGCGCGATGTGAATCACGTTCATGGCTCGCCTGCCGGTTGAGAAAAAGTATGGATGCCGCACTCCAGTTTTTTCCCGCCCCAGCGTCCGGAGCGCGGATCTGCCGTAAGCGGCACGGTCGTGCAGGGCGCACATCCAATACTGCGATAGCCAAGATCATAGAGCGGCAGGTATGGAATCCCGTTCTCGACTGTGTATTGCCACACCTGCTCCCAGGTCCAATCCGCCAGCGGATTGATCTTGCGGATCATCTGACCATTGGGAAGTGTATGGCTCTCCAACTTCTGGAGATTGCGTCGCGTGGGCGATTGCTCGCGCCGCAGCCCGGTAAACCACAGATCGAAACCGTTCAGGCCGCTCATCAGCGGTTCCACCTTGCGCAGCGCACAGCAGCGCGTTGGATCCGTCCGGTACAGAACGCCGAGCTCTGCCTCTTGTTGCGCCACCGTCCGCTGGGGAATAAGATTGCGCAGGTTGAGCTTCCACTCTTGCACCACGCGATCACGAAAGCTGTAAGTTTCCGGAAAGTGATAGCCGGTATCGAGAAACAGAACCGGGACGTCCGGCGCATGATTTCGCAGCATATGCAGCACCACCAAGTCCTCTGCCTGGAAGCTGCAGGTCAGGCACGGCTTCACCAGCCGGTTCACGATAAGCGTTGCAATCAGATCAGCTGCGCTGACCGCATCCCCTTGCTCCTTCGTCAAGTCGATCATCACTGTGTCACCTCGCCCTCTGCCGCCCATGTCTCCACGGCCTGCAGAATCTGGTTGGCAGCATCGTCGTCACGCGTTGCCAGGTTCTTGGGTTCAAACAATTTTCCGCCCGATTGCAGCCGGACCGAACTTGGCTCGTTTGCGGCCACAATCACAATCGCGCCAATGTCATGCAGAGCTCCCACCGCGCTCTCCAAGTCTCGATAGGTCTCCGGCAAAATAAGGCGCGCCAGCAAACCGCGCTCAAAAAGCTTGCGCTCGATCCGCTGGGCCAGCTCCGGGCGATTCTCAAGCCAGATGGTTCCAGGCTGATGTCTAAGGCGTTTCGATCTTTCTTGCTGGGTCACCGCATTCAGAGACGATTGGCCGGTGTTCGCAAGTACGCCGGGCGCATTCGCGGTCAGATCAGCCGAAATCATGCCC
>DASXIL010000681.1:0-5262 GCA_036497985.1 Candidatus Angelobacter sp.
TGGAACAATTTTTTTCAGGGCAATTCTGGCAATCCCGGTGACGATCTGCAAAGTATGGCCGCCATGGCCACCGCCAAAGGCGTCAAGGTAATCATCTGCACTGTCTATGCCTACGATCCCGCGCACCCAGCTCCCTGGATGGCGCCGGCCGGCAACGCGCCCGTCACTTTCTATGACATGTGGCGCACTCCGTTAAATAACAGTATCGGCCAGATGCGCGGAGTGACTTTCGTGGATTTCGCCGCGCTGTTCGACGGACAATCGGGTTACACACTTGACGGCATACATCCCAACGATTCCGGCTACTTGCAAATGCGCGATCTGATAAATCAAGCTCTTTAAATCGGCCATTTGCAAATCGCGTGGCCTTTTGACGCTCTTTATTGAGACTTCAGGAACCCCGGCGTCACCACTCTGCACATCAATATTGAGTCTGCTGGTGCGAATTGGTTACAGGCCTGGAACAGCAGTTCAGGCTCGAGAGCGGCGTTTTCCCAGATAGAAATAAACGGCTGGCGTAACGATCAAAGAGAGCACCATTGAGACCAGGATTCCGCCGATCACCGCAATCGCCAGCGGTTGCAGCATTTCTGATCCCGCGCCCAGCGCAAACGCCAGCGGCAACATGCCTGCCATGGTCGCCAGCGCGGTCATAAAGATGGGACGCAACCGGCGGCGTCCCGCCTGCACCATCGCTTCTTCCGGCTCAAAATTGGCATGCGCGAATTTCTGGTTCGCATCCAGCAGCAGAATGCCATTCTTGGCCACAATGCCGATAACCATAATCATTCCCATCAATGACGCCAGGTTTACGGTCTTGCCTGTAACCAGCAGCGCCAGAAACACGCCGGAGATGGAAAGCAAGGCAGAACTCAGGATTGCCACCGGCGCGGAGAAGTTGCGGAACTCAAACAGCAGCACGGTGAATACCAGAATGATTGCCAGCAATAGCACCACGGCCATGTCATGAAAATCTTTCTGCTGCTGCGCGTATTTGCCACCGTATGTCACGCGAATGCCGGAAGGCAGGTGTAATCCTGCTACCACCTTCTGCACTTTTTCCATGCCCTTGCCCAGGCTCATTTTTTCCAGACGCGCCGTAACCTCTACCATGCGCTGCAGATTTTCACGATTGATTTCCGTTTGTCCCGGCAGCTCGCTGAGCTGCGCCAATGAACCCAGCGTCGCGGTCCTGCCGGCTGAACTTACCAGCAGGGTGTTGCTCATCGCTTCCAATGACCCGCGATTTTCGTCAGGAAAGCGCACCCGCACGTTATAGGCGCGGTTATTTGCAATCACCTGATTTACGCCTGTGACGCCCTGCAATACCGCTGTGGCATCAGTAGAAACTTCTTCCGCGGTAAACCCTGCTTTGGCCGCCGTGGTGGTGTTCACACGGAACTCCGCTGCGGGACCGCTCATGGTGTTCTCAATGCCGTTCTTCAAGTCCACTACGCCAGGAATCTTTTCGATTGCGTCTGCCACGCGCGGCGCCTGCTCTTCCAGTAGCTTTGGGTCCTCAGAGAAAAGCTTGATCACCACCGGTTCCGGCTCGCCCGTCAGGTCGCCGATCATGTCCTGCAAGAGTAAGGGAAAGTCGGCGTCAACCGCTGGCTCTTCTTTTTTCACCTGGGCGCGCAGGTCAGCAATTACGTCATCAGTGGCCCGCTTGCGGTTCGCCTTCAACTTTACTGAGATATCGCCACGGTTCGCCTCCGTCACAGCTGCCAACCCAAGCTGCAAACCTGTGCGGCGCGATGTGCTTTCCACCTCCGGCGTTTCCTGCAACATCTTTTCCAGATGGCCCACAATGCGGTCCGTTTCCTGCAATGAACTGCCGGGCGGGGTCAGGTAATCCAGAATGAAACCGCCTTCGTCCATTTCCGGAAGAAGGTCCGAGCCCAGGAAGTAGAAACATCCGAATGAGATAACGATGAGTACAGCCGCACCCGCAAGTAATGTCCGTGGATGTTCCAGGGCACGGCGGAGCCAGCGCTCATAGAACTCGATGATGCGGCCAAAGAAACCTTTCATTGAAGATTCTTCAGCAGCCATGAGCTTGCGAATCTCAGAGTCCACGTCGCCATTGGAAGGCACATTTACACCTTCCGTTTCCTTGCGTCGCAGCAGGAACAGGCTCAGTGTTGGCGTCCATGTAAGCGCAAGAATGAGCGATGTCAACAAGGCGGCGCACATGGTCACTGCCAGGGCGCGGAAGAACGTTCCGTTCACGCCTGTCATGGAGATCAGCGGAAGGAACACAACAATGGGAGTGAGCGTGGAACCGATCAGAGGTACGGTAATCTCAGAAAGCGCGCTCTGCATGGCTTCAATCTTGCCTTCGCCGGCATCGCGATGCAGCACAATGTTTTCCACCACAACAATCGCGTCGTCAATCACCAGTCCCACGGCGGCTGCAAGGCCGCCCAGCGTCATCAGATTAAAGCTTTCACCCAGAAGCTTGAGCGCCAGGAAAGTGATAAAGATCGTGACTGGAATCACCAACCCGGCCACAACCGAGCTTCCCCAATCGCGCAGAAATACCACCAGCACAATCGCAGAAAGAACCAGCCCTAGCAAAATGGCGTCGCGCACACTGCTGATGGAATCCTTCACAATGCCGGACTGGTCATAAAAAGGCGTAATCCGGATCCCCGGAGGCAACGTACTGCGGATGCGCGCGACCTCGTCATGCACTTCATTGGCCACCTCAACCGTGTTGCTGTCTGGCTGGCGATTGATGTTCAACAGCACCGCTGGTTTCCCGTCTGCCCGGACAATGGTGTAGAGCGGTTTGACCGACTGCTGGACCGTGGCAACGTCGCCAATGCGCACCGGAAGCCCCGCAGGAGTGTTCTTGATCACGGTGTTGGCCAGATCGTCAGCATTGCGCGCCTGCCCGCTTACCAGTCCCAGGACAAGCTGATGGTTTCGTTCAAACAGTCCGGGAGAATCCACAAGGTTGGTGGCCTTAACGGCGTTCAGTATGTCCGTGACGGTCACGGCTGTCGCCAGCAGCCGGGCCGGGCTGGGCGTGATCTGGAATTCAGGCTCCTGCCCTCCCTGCACGATGACCGTGGCCACGCCCGACATGCGGTTCAACCGCGGAGCAATGTCATAGGTCGCCATTTCCCAGAGACGGTTCTGCGGAACTGAATCTGACGTAAGGCTGTAGCCAAGAATCGGGAACGAAGCAAACGTCAGCCGATGGCTTTCAACCTTCGCGGTCGGAGGCAGCTCGGTCGCAATTTTTGACAGCGCCGCATCCACCAGTTGCAGCGTCTGAAACATGTCAACTTGCCAGTTAAAGAACAAGTCGACTTCTGCTGAACCGCGGCTAGTGATGGAACGCACCATCTCCAGGCCCTGCACGCTGTTCACGGCCTGCTCAACTGGCCGCGTGATCGTGACCATCATTTGATCAATCGGCATCACGCCGTTATCAATGCCAATCACGATGCGCGGAAAATCTGTGGAAGGAAAAACTGCAATAGGAATGTTGAGAGCCTGGTAGCCGCCCACCAGCGCGATCACAATAATGAGGAAGATTACAGTCGTAGAGTTTAGCGCCAGCCAATGGCGGCGCGGCGCGATGCCCTTAACGTCGGTATGGTTCGTGACCTTGGGTTCATCCGCCATCTGGACTAGTCCTTTTCGCCCTTGTCCTTTTTGCCACTGGCTTTTGGCTGCGCGGCTTTCTTGCTGTCGGCATCAGGCTTCTCTTTGGCTCCATTGCCCGCAGAGGACTTATCTTTGCCACCTTTATCATCAGGCTTGGCTGCGTCGGCGGCGGCCTTGCCTGACTTTTCGTCATCATCTTTATCTTTATCTTTGGCGTCTTCGCCGGCGGCTTCGGTCTCCGGCTTTTCGATTTTGACTTTCGTCTTGTCGGGCAGCCCGTACGCTCCTTCAGTCACTACCATCTCTCCGGGCTTGAGGCCGGAGACAATCTGCACCTGCTGGCCGCTCGTAATGCCTGTCTTCACGTCTCGGCTGCTGGCCTGGCTTTGTGAATCGACAACCATCACCTGAGCTGCGTCTCCTTTGGCGTTGAGCAGCGAGGCTGTGGGGACAACCAATGCTGCTTTGATGGTTTGCGCGGTAATGGCAATCTGCGCCGTGGTTCCGGGACGCAACAACTGATTCGCGTTTGGCGCCTGCACCCAGACTTCAACGGTAGTGCTGTTGGGATCAAGCGCCGGACTGATGAGAGACACCTTGCCATTAATGGCCTTCTCCAGACCTGCCAGCGAAATGGTGGCAGCATCTCCCTTGTATAGTTGTAAAGCGTCGCTCTGGGGTATGTGCGCCTTTGCGATGACCTGCGAGATGTCCATCACCGTGAGCAAAGGCGTGGCGGTCGACGCCATTTCACCGGGATAAAGTGGGCGGTCAGTAATGAAACCGGCAATCGGGCTGCGCACTTCAGAATAGCTGAGCTGCGCTTCAGAATTCAGCAGCTTCCCTTTCGCCGACGTGAGCTGCCCGTTGGCCGTCTTGATGGCCCCCTGCTTGCCCACTGCGTTCAATCCATCAAGATGTTTTTTGGCGATGTTGTAAGCGCTCTTGGCCTGGGCCAGAGATACGGCGGCCGCGTCCAGGTCTTTGCGCGGCAGGGCGCCCTGCTTAAAGAGGTCCTGGCGGCTGTTGTAGAGCTTTTGCTGCGCATCCAGTTCCTGCTGCGCGGTCTGTACGTCCAGTTCGGCTTTTGCGTTCTCTTCCGGCAGAGTGGCGCCAATGCTGGTGCTGTAGGCGGCTTCAGCCTGTTCGTAAGCGCCTTTATTATCGAGCGCGGCTGCGGAGAGATCGCGATTTTCCAGCGTTGCCAGCAGCTGTCCCTGGCGCACCTTCTGCCCACGCACTACATAAAACTTCTTCACCGGCGCGCTGATCTTTGGAGTGATTGCCGATTGCGCCACAGGAAAGATGATGCCCTCGGCGTTCACGACACGAGAGATGTCAGCGGTGGCGGCCGGCGCGGCTTGTACGCTTACCTCTGGCGCTTCTTCTTTTTCACCTTTGCCGCAGCCCGCAACGGCCAGAGAAATAGCCATTGCCAGTGCGACGAGCGACATTACGCGGCCAGCGCTACGCTTCTGTGTGTCCATAGACCTGTGACTCACATTGTACCTGTTAGAGTTTGCAGATTCGCTACAGCGGTGCGCGCGCGGACTTCACCATCGCTGAAGGCATTGCGCGCCTGGGTAAGCGTATTCTGCGCGTCCACTACTTCCAGCACCGTCGATTCTCCGCCCTGGTAGC
>DASXIL010000682.1:0-5460 GCA_036497985.1 Candidatus Angelobacter sp.
GAAATCCATGGATAGTAAAGAAGGGTTGACAGCAAGGAGAAGAGCTCTGAAGTTGAGCAATCTCTATGGTTTAGCGTCTCATTTTCAACGTCGCGGCTGGTTACTGATCTCACAGTGAGACCATTCATAGGCCGATGATCCGCATTGTTCGCTTGGATTCTCGCAGGTCAATTACTTATTGACTCAAAATGAGATTCCAGAGTACCTTCAGGCTTCCCTGAGACGTATGAGACTCACGCCTAAAGCCGCTCCTGTTGCACCGAAGCCACTGAAGCCTAAGATAAAGGCGTCTCTACCAATGGATCGAGTGCTTGAGGCTTGTGCGGAGCTGGCATCCCTTCCTGCCGGGCTGTCGGCGGTTCGGCAGCGCACTACGGAGGCCGTCCGAGACATTTTTCAAGCTCTTGTTTCCGGAATCATGATGCGCGAGGGCGAAGGCTATGATGCCATGACGGTTTGTTCAGGCTCAGACGATCCTGTAAGAACAAAAGCGCTCATCGAACACGCCCGACCTTACGCCATACAGGCAATTGAGCAAAATCAGCAGGTCAGCTTCAAGTTTTCATTTGGATCCCGCGAGAGCGAAGCGATTTATCACGGTCTGGCGAAGCCGATCCTGACGACTGGCACAGCTTCAGTGTTGCTGATGGTACGCAAGAGCGCTTTTACCTCTGCCGAAATCTCTGCATTCGGCGTGATGAGCAACATTGGCCGCATGGCCATGGATAATTCCGAGCTGGCCGGCCTTTGTGGAGCGCAAAAACAGAAACTCAATCAACTTCTTGAAATCTCCGCCGATCTTGGAACTTCACGCCTGGAGAGTTTTTTCCCGGCATTCGTCGTCCGTGCCGCCGATTTCCTCGACGTCTCTCGCGTGTTTGTTGCGCTGGTAGACCAAGGTGAGTGCCGCCTGCGCTGGGGCGCCAGCAGAGGAACTGCAAGCCGGCTCGATATTGACATTTCAGCGGTTGCCAAGCGCGCGTTGGATTCTAAGAATCCGCATATCTGTGAGGACATTCACCAGCTTGCGGCGATTGAGAAAATGCAGCTTCGGCGCTGGGAATCTGACCTGAAGCAATATCTTGGCATTCCACTGTTGACCGGCGACGGACGCCAGCTCGGCGTGCTGGGATTTTTTGATAAGAAAGACAAGACTCGCTTCTCGCCTGATGACGTTCACCGTGCCCGTGTTTTAGGCGCCGAAATCACCGTAGCTCTGGAAGCGGCACAAAATCTTCAGCTCTCTGATCAACATCGCAAGCGCACTGAGGATCTGATGGAAATGGCGCTGGACCTGGGCTCCGCGTTGCGCCTGCCTGACTTTGTAAAGAATTTCACCGAACGAGTGGCGAGCATGATCGGCGCGCGCTCCGCCATCCTGTCATTGGCCCAGGGAAATAAGGTGGAGAGCGTCGGCTTTTGCGGCCCGCGGCCCGAACGCGAGCTGCAACGCAAATTGAATGCCGCTTTTTCTGAATATGCTGAGCGGCATCCTGATGTGAAGATTACCGGAAGCGGCGTCCAGGCTCTTGGCCACGATCTGATAGCGGCCTGCGGCTGGCAGAATCTAACGCTCGTCCGTCTGGAGGGAACGGAGAGCGATCTTCTTGGCATACTTGCGCTGGCCGATATCAGCCGCGAACTGATGCCCGACGATCTTAACCTGCTGCAGGCGCTCATCGTGCATGCGTCAGTCGCGCTGGAAAACTCCCGCCTGTTTACCCGGATTACTCAGTCCAGCCGCCAGTGGGCAGAAATTTTCGACTCCATTTCCGACTTCATTGTGGTGCACGACGAGCATTTCGAAGTTCTGCGCGTGAATCGATCTCTCTCGGAGTTTATCGGCGTGCGCCCGGCTGAGTTGATTGGCCTTAGCATGCGTGCGCTGGTCTCAATAGCGTCCGATTCGCCCAAGCCCTGTCCTTTCTGCCGCGCTGAAAATGAGTCGGACGAATATCTGCATCCCGTGCTGGAGCGCACATATCTTGTTTCCAGTTCGCGCATTCATGGTGCGCTGGATGAAGGCCTGCAGACCGTGCATGTGCTCAAGGACATCACCGACCGTCGCGAAGCCGAGCAGCGCTATCGCGAGTTGTTCGATAACGTGCAGGAGGGCGTGTTTTTTGCGTCGCCTGAAGGCCATTTTATCGAAGTGAACGACGCTCTTGTCCGCATGCTGGGCTACCAGACACGCGAAGAAGTGCTGAAGCTCGATCTCCAGAGCCAGGTATATGTCTCAGCTGAGCAGCGTGACGAAATCACCCGCCAACTGCACCATCAAGGCGCGATTCGCAACTTTGAAGTGACGCTCACCCGCCGCGACGGCAGCATGATTCACGCGCTGGAAAATGCTTTCGTCGTGAAAGATGGCCAGGGCAAGATCATGCAGTACCGTGGAGTCTTTCTCGACATCACAGAGGTCAAGAACTTCCAGGCGCAATTGCAGCGCGAGCGCGACTTCACCAGCAAGATCCTGAACAACACGCAAACCATGATTATGGTGGCTGATACCGCCGGCTTGATCAGCTATGCCAATCAGCGCGTGTATGAAGGCGGCGGTTTTGAGCAGAATGAATTGGTCGGTCACCGCCTGGATCGCATTATTTCGCTTTCTCACAAGAAAGCCTTTGCGGAAGCCTTTGACGCCAGCTTGCACGGCCTGCAATCGGACAACCTGGAACTGATGATTACGCGCGGCAACGGCACACAAGGCAAGTTTTCAGTGAACCTGAGTCCCATGCGCGACGATCGCGGCGAAGTCAGTAGCGTGGTGGTCTTGATGACCGACATTACCGACACGTCGATGATTCAAGCCAAGCTGATGCACACGGAAAAAATGGCGGCAGTCGGACAGTTGGTTTCCGGTGTGGCCCATGAGGTCAATAACCCACTCACCGCCATCATGGGATTCTCTGATCTGCTGATGGAAAACCCTGACGTTCCCGGCAGCGCACGCAAAGACCTGCAAGTGATTCTGGAAGAAGCGCAGCGCACCAAGGAAATCGTGCAAAACCTGCTGAGCTTTGCCCGCCAGCGCCCGCCGCAACGCCAGCCGCTGCAGATCAATAACATCCTGCGTAAGACGATTGCGCTTCGTTCCTATGACTTCGCTAACCACGGCGTGCAGATTGTGGAGAAATTTGATTCGCGCCTGCCTGACCTGATCGGCGATTCCCATCAGTTGCAGCAAGTATTTCTCAATATCCTGAATAACGCATATGACGCCGTGCAATCTGCAGGACGTCCGGGATTGATTGAGATTGAAACCATCCAGGATGGAGGCTGGGTCGAAGTCCTGTTTCGCGATAACGGCGAAGGCATACAGCACCCTGAGCGCATCTTTGATCCGTTTTTTACTACCAAGGAAGTTGGGCAGGGAACTGGCTTGGGCCTGAGCATCTGCTATGGAATTGTGCGCGAGCATGAAGGCGAGATTCTGTGCGCGAACAATCAGGAAACCCAAGGCGCTACATTCAGTGTGCGTTTACCTGTCCGGACCAAGACCGATTTGAGGCTGGTGGTGGCGGCTGGAGTGAAGCAATGAACTCCAGTGCTGCAACGCTAGCGCGTTTACCTCTGTTGCTCATTGAAGATGAACGCTCGGTGATGGAGTTCATCCGCACAGCACTGGAGCGCAACGGCTATGCCTGCAGTACGGCCAACTCTGCGGCGGAAGGCATTCGCATTCTGGAAACGGGACATTTTGGCGGAATCATTTCCGATATGCGCACTCCCGGCGGAGCCAGCGGCGCCGATGTGCATTCCTGGATCGTGCTGCACCGGCCGGAGTTGAAAGACCGCATGCTTTTTATCACAGGCGACACCGTGAATGAAAATACCATGAAGGCTTTGCAGAGCACCGGAGTGCCATACATCGAAAAGCCTTTCCGGGTGCAGGAACTGATCAATATTGTGGAAAGGATCTTCGGCAAAGCGGAATGAGCAGTGAAACCAAAGTCCGATTCATGATCGTGGACGATCATCCGAGCATTCGCAAGCTCTGCATGACCGTGGGTGGGTCTCTGGGCTTCAGCTGTATAGAGGCAGAGAGCGCGGTTGCCGCTTTGGCCCAACTGGAAAGCGATTCGCCCGATATCATTCTTGCCGACCTAATGATGCCCAATATGACGGGCCTGGAATTTCTGCCGCGCGTGAAAGAACTGTTACCACGAACGGAAGTCGCCATTATGACCGGCCACGCCTCCATTGAGACGGCGGTTCAGGCCATGAAACTCGGGGCTTATGACTACATCACCAAGCCATTCCGTATTGAAGAACTCAAGCTGCTGTTGCAGCGCATGGCGGAAAAAATAAGCTTGGTGGCGGAGAACCAGTTCCTCCGCGAGCGCGTGAATGCCGAAATGGAACTTAGCGGCATCGTGGGCTCGTCACACAAAATTCAGGAAGTGCTGCGGATGATTGCCCGCCTGAAAGATACGCGCACGCCTGTACTGATCACCGGTGAAAGCGGCACGGGAAAAGAGTTGGTGGCGCGCGCCATTCACTATCGCGGGCTGCTTTCAAAGAAACCTTTCGTAGCCGTGGATTGCGGTTCACTGGTGCCGACTTTGATTGAAAGCGAATTGTTCGGCTATGAGAAAGGCGCATTTACCGGCGCCAGTCGCTCCAAAGAAGGCCTGTTCCAAACGGCTAACGGCGGCACTATCTTTCTGGACGAGATTGGCGAACTTTCTCCTGAGTTGCAGGCCAAATTGCTGCGCGTATTGCAGGAGAAGGAAGTGCGCCCCGTCGGCAGCAACCAGAAATTTAAGGTCGATGTGCGCGTGATTGCTGCTACCAATCGTGACCTGGAAGTCGCACAAAAAGAGGGCGCATTCCGCAAGGACCTTTATTTCCGTTTAAACGTGGTCACGCTGAACTTGCCGCCGCTGCGGGAAAGAAGGTCTGATGTTGCGCCGCTGGTCCACTATTTCCTTGACCGTTTTGCTCCCGGCAAAAACATCTCGATTTCTCCCGCGGCCATGAAGACCATGTTTCAGTACGACTGGCCCGGCAATGTGCGCGAGCTGGAAAACTGCATTGAGCGCGCCGTGGCGCTCGGCGATCTGGAAATGATTGAAGTATCGGACCTGCCTCCGGCTGTACGCCGGCAACAAGCGGAGAATGTCTCTGTGGAGGCAGCGATTTTTGCCGATGAGGCGACTGGATCGTCAAATACCGATTTGGAAGAACTGGAACGAGAGACAATTCAGCGGGTCTTCGAGCAAGTCCACGGCGATAAGGCGCGCGCTAGAAAAATGCTTGGGATCAGCCGGGCTACCTTGTATCGGAAACTCAAGCGTTACAACATTGGTATCGCAAAGGCAGCATCAGCGTCGCCATGAGACAACCAGCGTGAGACGCTGTTTCATCCTGAGACACTTTTCCTCATCCGGTCAGCGGATGAAAAAGTCTGCATCTTGGGAATCAACAGGTTAGTTCAACTAGGGTTTGGCCGGG
>DASXIL010000683.1:0-1547 GCA_036497985.1 Candidatus Angelobacter sp.
GATTCGACAAACCAGATAAGTCCACGTGCGCTGCTTTTCCGAAAACGCACCCGGGGACAAAAAACTTCTACTTCGAAGATCTGACGCAGGCAGGCCGCCGCGATATGTTCCCGCTTGGGCTCGGCTTTAAGGCAGAACCAGGAGCCGATTGGTTGGTTGGCGGAGATTTCAGAAGGGGTCAAAAGCATGGTAATTAAAAGTGTTCAATCAAGCTGCTGCCCTTGGTCACGTCCTTTCGGTCCGGATCAAATTTAGAAAGCTCGTTCGCGAATACCCAGACCCACGAAGGCAGACCATTTTGAGTATACCATAGTAATAACAGTATACGAGAAATGCAGGAGGTATGGATCGGCGACCGGCCGCTAAACTTTAGCAAAAATATTTTACGGTTCTTGTTCTGCGATGTTTTCAGGTAGCCTGGCAACCGGTTCCAGAAGCGCGTCGCGCGCACCCAATGGAAACTCTCCGTAGGCCTCCGCCAGTCGGAGCGAGAACAAGCGTTTCCCGCAGCCCCGAGACTCTTTCCTCGCGATGCCGGCCTCAGATATCGGCCGATAAAAGCACATTCCTGATCTCCCGAAACGTAGTCCCTTGATCATCATTCCATTCCATTAAACAGCAGGCCTTATCAGATTTAGTCATCTGAGCCAGTCCCGGTTCGGAAACGCTTAGCGCGCGCAATAGGCGGTCCATCGTTTCCTCCCACGGTGAGGAACGGTAGAGTTTTTGGATCGCACCCAGCGCACACCATTTTACCGCCTGGGGATCAAAAGCTTGAAGCTTGTCGCCGTGCAGGTCTTTAGCCGGCGATTCCTGGCACCAGGTCGCAAATCGCAATCTCTCGGAGGTCTCCTTACAGATTTCGAGTTTTTGCTTCTCGAAGGCGCGCCACCGATCAGAATGTTTGCAGTCCGGTAGCCGGAACTACAACGTATCCGTTAGAGCAGCCACACGGCATTACTGCCACGCTCCGGCGACGCTTTCAGTGTGGCCTTGCTCTGGGCGGATACACTGGAAGAGATTAAGTCACAGATCGAAGCGGCGCGCTCAGGCGCACTGCCAAAGAGCGTGCTGGCCAAAGCCCGCAATTACACACCGACGCTTTGGACGCAACTGACCCGTATAGAGCTGTTGAGCGATAAAACCCGTCTCGTTGCTGCCCGGTTTGGACTTGAAGTTGAAGTCGCTGACCTGAATCCTCATTACTTCCTTGAGCCCTTTGGCCGTTGGCCGGATATTCTCTTTCAGGCGCTCGTCAGAGGCGGTGCTATGAACTACGCCCGTTCCTGTCGTATAGATCGAACCGGGAGCGGCACCGTTAATGGCGAAATAGATCATAACGTTGTTAGAATAACTTGTAGGCTTTCGGCTGCGGACAGCATGTCGCGTCCTGCCAGCATCTGCGCCGCGCGGCGTGCCTCCTCTCTCCCGCGTACTCGCCCTCTCACCGTTCCTGTTTCCGCCGACATGCGGCTAGAAGAGGCGAGGCCATCAACGTCTCTGTTGCAGCCTGGGCACGGGTCTCGATTTCCCGTTGGGTTGGCGCC
>DASXIL010000684.1:0-4279 GCA_036497985.1 Candidatus Angelobacter sp.
TGCATAAAACCGTCTTGTGGCCCAGATCTCAGCAAGGCGAACGAAAAAGTATGCAAACACGACAGGCCAAAGCACCAGCAGAGTGATGTCCCGGCCGAGATTGAAGGTAAGACCGGCGCCAAGCATGAACAAGGCCAGGCGCAGGAGCGATTTTCTTTGTTCCCACCAGCGGATCAGCAAACCAGCCCAAATCGCCATCAGTATGCTGGCTACCACTGGGCCAAGGATTTGGCCAAAGTTCAAGACGCCGCCGCCGATCATTCCGGAGGAAATGGTGGTGTTCACACCGAGCTCACTGTCATCGCTCTGATAGCCGCGCCAAATCGCGTAGTCAATTCCAAGCAATGGCTTTGAAGGCCAGATCGCGCGCGGAACGAAATTGAGCAGCTCATTCAAATATCTGGCGCCATATGCCGGAGACGTCTCACCGGAATCCAGGTAATCATTCACAAAGCAAAGCTCCTCAATCATGTTCAGGCCGACTGTTCGCACATCTTCATCCCTTTCATCCATAAGCTCATACGCATGCTCACTGGCGAGCACCTCTCTGAAGCCACCGAGGCGAAATACCTGCACAAACCTGAAACCCTCTTTCAAGGAGAAAAACGCAATCGCCAGAATGGCCAGTTTTAGGATCAGCAGACGCCGCCCATAAAACAGATATGTGATCATGAACGGCACAATGACTGCAAGGAACCCGCTGCGCGTTCCCGAGAAAAAGAAATTAGGGAGCGTAATGGCAAACATTGCGCCAGCGAACAACCGCCAGCCAGTACTGCGCTGGAAAAATATCAAAACACCCAGAAACGCTGTTACAGCCATAAACAGATACCCTGCGAAGGTGATCAGAAATCCGCTCACTGAACTCTCCACTGCACCACGCCCCCACATGGTCGCGCCAGCGCGCCCACCCAGCGGAAATACAGCGCCCACCACATCACCGCCAATTCGAGCGATGCCAAGAATAAAAAGGACAAGCCAAATCGCCGCGACCCCACGTAAGATCTGCTCAGGAGTAAGACGCGTATCAAAAACTCCCGAACTGCGCCGGCGGACAATCCAACGTATTGCAACGGGTGCAAAAACGCGGAATCCGATTAAAAACAATACAACCTGGCCATAACTTTGGCCTAACGAGGAGGAGGGCAGATCATCATACTGCTCCGGGTTTATAAACGGATCGGCGAAGTACCATGCGAATACCGTTACGTACACCCCGACCGTGATCCCAAAGCTATCCCGCTTCAGCAGCCTAATGCAGCTTTCTGCCGTTAACACCACCAACACGACGGCAGCGAGATAGAACATTAGTTCATGGGCCACCGCCGACCCAAAGAACACTTCAAAAGAAGTTGAAGTTGAAAGAATCATCATCAGGAGGAATTGCTACAAGGTTGCGCCCACGCGCTGCAGCTGGTTGGCAAGCGCTTCGATTGTGAATTTATCACGCACACCTGGCGCGGACGCAAGCTTTTCCAGTCGGTCCGGACTCGCGATGCAGTCACGGACCGCGTGTGCGATGCACGCTGCACTCGGTTCATCAAGAATGCTTCCGTTGACGCCATTCTCCACGACTTTGCCGCAATTTTTCGACGCAATAACGGGTAAGCCATGCGCTTGTGCCTCCAGCTGTGTAATGGCAAATCCGTCCGACAACGTCGGAAGAATAAAGAGATCTGCAGTGCTGTAAAATCCAGCTGCCTGGTTGCGCGTGACAGGGCCAAACCATTTTACTCGTCCAGCGTCGGTCACTTTGCCGGCGTTTGCGATTTCCACAGGTCCGACCATCCAAAATTCAACCGGCTCATCACGCAATATTCGAGAGGCCTCCAGTAACCTGGCGACGCCCTTGCGCAGATTAATCAGACCAAGAAACAGCAAGCGCAGCGGCCGCTCAGCCGTAAAATGATCCGGGTATTTGCGCTGTAGCCGCGGTTCTGAACGCCGCCCGACGCCAGGTTCGTCGTACGCCAGCGGAATAACTGTTAGCTTTTCCCCGATAACTCCGGCCTTTGTCAGGCCGGTTCGCGCCCATTCGGAGTTAACAACAATGCGGTCGGCGAGCTTGCATTCCTCACGCCAGAAAGCCCAATATTCAGGTGGCGCGGGGTACCATTCACCTGCCAGTTCAGGTTCCCGCGCGGTTTCTTCTGCTACGATTCTTTCTTCCTCCGGACCCGGATCGATTTGGACGAGTAGCGTTTTCCAGCCGTTTGCCTTTGCGTACCGAAATGGCTCAAGGGCGGTGTAGCTATAGCTCAGAAGAATTGGTTGAGAGTCACTAGTTGAGAGCGTAAAGCTGCGTGGTAGCCACGCTCCTTTACGGAGTTGAGAGCGGAGAACGGTAACGACTTTGCGTTGGAACCACCGGTTACGAGCGGTTATTTTTTGCCATTCCTTAAGTCGACGGACGCGTGCTGATGTCTCAAACAGAATCAACGACGAATTAAACCCGATTACTCGCGCGTCGCCTAATTCGTTGTGAAATCTCTCCGCCAGCTTTGAGCCCCGCCCCAAACTTCTCGCAAGCAAAGACGAAGGCGGGACCCACGCATCTGTTACAAGAGACCCGAGCATGCCGATGCGAAACAACGCCCGAGGAATCGCATAGTGTTCACGCGCGCCGAGCTGGCAACAGAGCCACTTCATTCTGTTAAGGCCATCTTATAAATCTGCGCGCACTGTAGCGACGGCGTTGTATGTCGTCTAGAAACGTGCGGTTCCGAAACTGCAGACGCCCCACCCGCCTTCGCCACGCTTCGGCGTGGCAGGCAGGGCGTGGCAACAACATTTATGCGATGGCTCCCAGTTCTGCTCATGCTCCTGATCGTTCACTGTACTATGCGTTGTCCTCAGCGTATGCTGCTGGCGGGTTGTTCGCGCCGCATTATCCGCTGGGACACCGGACGCTACAGCAGTCAGAGTGAAAGGGCACAATTCATCCGGCACCTCTAAGGCAGTTGCAGCCAGCGTTTATAACCTCCCCATGAAACAGGCCTGCGCTTTCGAACACAATACGCAATTCCACCCAGCGCCTCCCACCACCAGTTGGGTTCCCGAATGACCCACGACCACTCACGTTTGCAGGCATAACGAAACTGGGAGAAAACACGCCACGCAACCAGTGCGATTGCGAAGGGAAAAGGACATCGCAGTACAGTGCTCCACAATTCGTTGCGCGCGTGACGATGATGAGTGCTGATCTCGTCGCGCGCCTGTCTGGAGTAATGGTGACGGATCGTGATCACTGGAGAGAAAAGCACGTCATAACCCGCCGCTATACATTGCAGAGCGTAGTCCGGCTCTTCATACGCGTGAAAGAACCGTGATTCAAAGCCCGGTAACTCAAGATACGTTGAGCGTCGCAGAACCGCGCCGGAGTTAGGAAAGGTGCGCGTTAATCGCTCCGGACCGAAGTTTGTTTGCGCGACTGTTTCGGGATACTCATCGGTGCGCTGGGGAAAATGAAGCACTGCAAGGTCGAGATGCTGCTCAACGGTTCGAACAATACGAGCGATGCAATCCAGTTGCTCGGGATAGCTATCATCATCCAGGGCCAGCACCAAATCAGCCCGCGCCGCGCGCATCATTCGATCACGTGATGCCACGGAACCCAGAGCAATTTGATTTACGAACACGCGTGCTTCAGGCAACTCCGTTTTGACCGCTGCCACCATGTTCTCTGTGCAGCCGTCCAAAGTGATCAGCGTCTCCAATGGCACTGGATTCAATTGCTGCAAAACGCGGCAAGTCCGCCGCAAATCCACGATGCGTCCCTTCGTCGTGATCATCACGGAAACGGTCATTTTAACAGGCAAAGAAAATCCCTCTCCCTCGCCTTCACTTGATAGCCCGCGTTCTGCATCATTTTGCGCGCGGCTCTTTGATCTTCTCTATTCAGGTATTTGCGCTCAAAAAGAACGATTTTAGGGCGGACAAGATTAAGATCGAACTGTTGCAATATGATCCAATCATGTCCTTCGGCGTCGATATGCAGCAGGTCGATGTGTTTAATGTGATTACGCCCTAGCAGCTCTTTCACCGTCAAAGACTCAACCGTGATACTTTCGACAATATTGTGATATTCCGGCGCCAAAAGTTTGAGCAGATGCTTTCGCTCCAAACTGGCCACCCCACGCATGGCAGCAACGTCAAAATATTGTCCAAGAAGATCTGAAGCATTTTCTGCAATGTAATACATTTTCATTTGGCCCGAAGAGTGCGAGACGGCTACCTGCTCAATGCCGAATCGACCGGTCAGTCGGAAGTTATCGGCGAG
>DASXIL010000685.1:0-6347 GCA_036497985.1 Candidatus Angelobacter sp.
ATTCTGCACAGGCAATCTCATAGTTTCCTATCTGGGTTGGCGTGAAATGTGAATGAATTTCCATTCCTGGAACGGTGTCCTGTTTAAAACGCATTGCCGGAATAAAAAGGCTGTGGACCACGTCTTGCGCCCTCAGATGCAAGTGCACCGGGTGGCCGACTGGCACAACCATCGCGGTTGAGAGAATGTCGTCACGTCCGGCAGGATCGCTGGGATCAATGCCCAACGGATTGCCTTCATCCGGCTTCGCAAACTTCTGTGCGTCCGTTCGACCAAAAACGCCGTCAGCTCCAGGGTAGCGGAAATACCATTGAAATTGCGCTCCCGTGACCTCGACTTCGATTTCATCCGCCTGCTTTTCCGCGGGCATCATGCTTGACCACAAGCGCTCGCCGGAAATATTGAACCCAAAAAAGATGATCGTGACTGCCAGGGTCCAGGTCACTTCCAGTCGCCAGCTTCCCTGAAAAACCTTGCCCTCAGCGTGCGGTTTTTTTGAGAGGACAAAGATCAGAACAAGGTGACCGACAATGAACAGCGTCCCAAATACCCGGAAGGCGATCCTGAATTGGTGATCGATAGGCGCGGCGCCTGCGGAGACTCCCGCAGGAAACCAGTACGGACGTGCGAGGAAAAGATATGCGCAGCCAGCGACGACCACCAGCAGCGCGAGCCGGAGCGCCCTAGACATTACTTGGACCGATGGCCGTTCTTCACCATCTTGACGAACTCCTGGTGGACTCTTGTATCTTCCGATAATTCAGGATGGAAGGTGGCGGCAAGTATTTTGCCCTGACGCACCAGCACCGGATCACCACCGGCGGTAGCCAGAACTTCAACGGTTTTTCCAGTGCCCACGATTTTAGGCGCACGAATGAACACCATCTCAAGCGGTTTCTGCCCTAGCTTGGTCTGGGCTTCGCGGATCGAGCTGTCAATCTGGCGGCCATAGGCGTTGCGGCGGATACGTATGTCCATTACGCCCAGCGATTTTTGCGGAGGGTTTTCTACATGTTTGGCGAGAAGTATAGCGCCGGCGCATGTCCCGAATGTAGGTTTGGTTGAAACAAAGTCGCGCAGCTTTTCCAGAAAGCCGCGCTCAGCCAGGAAGTTTAGAAATGTACTGGATTCTCCGCCGGGAATCACGATGCCATCAATGGCATCAAGTTGCTCAGGCTTGCGCACTAGCGTGACCTCGGCGCCCAACTGCTCAAGCCGCGCCTTGTGCGCTTCATAGTCACCTTGGATGGCTAGGACGCCGATTTTCATGTTTCTTCTTTATCCCGAGTGAAGCGAGGGAACCCTATGATCTTGCTTGCTCTGAAGGAAAGATATGTCGCAGCGCCGAATTGGTGCAATTACTTTCCGCGTAGGTTTGTCGTGGCGATAGAATTCCCTCGCTCCGCTCGGGACAAAGAAAGAATCCTACCAACCTCTCGTCTGTAACAAGTCGCCCTCGGCCATTGCCGCCACAGCCAGGCCTTTCATTGCGCCGACCAAGTCCTCGCTGACTTCAAGTAACACTTTAGGATCATCAAAATGAGTGCAGGCGCGGACGATTGCCTTCGCGCGCTTCTCGGCTTCCTTCGGCTCACAGAAATTGAGGCCATCAGCCATGAAGATCCCTGATCCGACGAATATCGCTTCCGCTCCCAACTGCCGAACCAACGCAGCGTCGGCTGGTGTGGCGATCCCTCCGGCAGAGAAGTTGGGCACAGGCAGCTTACCTGTTTTTGCTACGAGTCGAACCAGCTCCACCGGGGCCTGCAATTCTTTGGCCTGGGCATAAAGCTCTTGTTCAGAAAGAACTTTTAACATGCTCATTTCACGCACGATCTGCCGCATATGCTTCACGGCATGAACCACGTCACCGGTACCGGCTTCGCCCTTGGTGCGGATCATAGCTGCACCTTCTGCGATGCGCCGCAGGGCCTCGCCCAGATTGCGCGCACCGCACACAAAAGGTGTCTGGAACGCATGCTTGTCCACGTGGTGCGCTTCATCAGCCGGGGTAAGGACTTCTGATTCATCAATGTAATCCACGCCCAGCGCCTGGAGAATTTGCGCTTCGGCAAAGTGCCCGATGCGGCACTTTGCCATCACAGGAATGGAGACCGTTTCCATGATCTCGCGAATCTTTTTGGGCGATGCCATGCGCGCCACGCCGCCCTGTGCGCGAATCTGCGCCGGCACCCGCTCCAGCGCCATCACCGCCGTAGCGCCGGCCTTCTCTGCGATCTCCGCCTGGCGAGCGTCCGTCACGTCCATGATCACGCCACCCTTGAGCATCTCCGCCAAGCCGGTTTTCAGTCGCAGTCCGGCATTGCCGTTCAGCACCGTTCCACCGCCATTGGAAGTGACGGTGACACTGTGACCGTTGGAGATGGGTTTATGGGCCTTTGCCGGCGTAGCTTCTTTCTTTCCCCGTGATCTAGACATTGCGAACTCCTGCGCCGTGTCACACCTGTGCGTCACGGCGAACTTGTAAGGCTGAACCTCTATTTTACTCGGTTGGCAGGATTTCTGCTGCAATTACGCCCTGGGTTTCGTCCTAGGTTCCGTCCGTTATGGAACCGGAGGGACGTTCGTGCCGGGCAAACATCTTTTCCGGATCAATGGCAATAAACGTTGCTGTGCCACGGGCCAGAACTTCGTTGCTGGCGTTCCTGATCTCGCCTGTGTTGGTGTGCCGTCGCCCTTCCACGCTTTGCTCCTGAGCAGTGACGGTGAGAGCCTGGCCCAGCGGAACGGGCTTGAGATACTTAATTTCCATGGAACTGGTGAGCGCCAGCACGTTGCGGAATTTGTTTACCTTGCCCATGGCCTCGTCCAGGATGGTGGCGATAATGCCGCCGTGCGAGTGTCCAGGAGGCCCGGTGTATTTACGCGAAAGCTTGAAATGGCAAACGGCCTGGCGGGATTCTTCGTCCAACGTGAACTTCAACCGCATGCCCTGCGGATTGTCATGCCCACAGCCGAAACAATGGTTCTTGCGCGGCTTGGGTTTGCCGTGGACTGCGTGGCCGTGGGAAATTTTGTGTTTTGCCATGGTGGATGCACGATTTTAACATCCAGCATTAAGCTCTCAGCAATCAGCCCTGAAACTCCGTTTGGGCTTGACCAGTGCAGATCCGGGAGAAGCCGGATCGATTAGAATCGGCTAACTGTTTGTGTAGTACCGGAATGTTTATGCCATTATTATTCACAGAAGAAGAACGGGAACAGATTCGCGTAGAGCTGGTGTCATGGGCGAAAAGCGACTCCCGGATCGCAGGAGCTGCGCACACTGGTTCAGCGGCTAAGGGACAAGTGGACCGCTGGTCTGATATCGACTTGGCATTGGGCTTATCCGCCGAGGTAAATCTGAATGAAGTGTTGACTGACTGGACTGACAGGTTGTACTCCAAATATCACGCTGCGGCACACCATGACTTGAGGCACGGCAACACGCTCTATCGTGTGTTCCTGCTCAAGAACACCCTGCAGATAGATCTGGCCTTTTGGTTACACAATGAATTCGGTGCAATGGGGCCTAATTTCAAGCTGATATTTGGCGCTGCGAAAGATCACGGTGATGTTCCTGTACCAGCAGCGCAGGATTTAATTGGGATGGCCTGGCTTTACGCACTTCATGTCCGCTCGAGTATCCTGCGGGGGCGTATGTGGCAGGCAGAGTATATGCTGAGTGGCTTGCGCGACCAGATGCTCGCACTGGCATGTTTACGCAACGGCTTGCCTGTGTTCCAGGGTCGGGGAGTGGATGAGCTTCCGCCAGAAATAAAAAATGGCGCAGTCGAGTGCCTCGTCCGTTCGCTTGCTGCTGCTGAACTCAAACGCGCGTTTTGTTCCACCATCGACCGATTGCTCAAGGAAATTGAATCTGTTGATGTTCAACTAAGCAATTGCTTAGCCTCTCCCTTGAATACTCTGATCGAGAGCTTAGGATGAGCGAGGCGCGACTTGGCGCCTTGCAGCGTCGCTTCTGACGGTCGGCAAACCGGAAATTGGAAAGTCTCAGGGGCGCTGACTGCTAAATGCTATTTCGCGCGACCATTTCCGCCACACCCTTTTCCTGAACAGTCTCGTGATAGTGAAAAATGTGCATGGATGAAAATGCACGCAAGAGTTCGTTGGGCTCAAGCAGGAACATAGGATGGGTGGGTCCGCCGGCGAAATTCTTCTGCTCGGTGGTGTAGGTCTTGTAGATCAGAAAGCCGCCGGGCTTGAGCGCTGATGTCAAGGCAGGGAAGAGCTCGCGCTGGAGAAAGAAGAATATGAGAACCAGATCGTATTGTTGCCGGCCCAAATCCTGCATGGTATTCAGATCGCGGATCTGTGTCGAAATGGAAGCCGCAGTCCCGGTGCGCTTCGCATTTTCCTGCGCCTGTAGAATGCCGACTTCGGAAATATCCAGCAGCTTCACGCGCCAGCCGCGTTGCGCCAACCAGATTGCGTGGCGTCCAACGCCTCCGCCAACATCCAAGGCAGTTCCGGGAGGTTGGCCAGCAAGAAACTCGTGATAAGCGCTTACAAGAAAGGAATCAGGCTCCAGCGAACTGTGCGAGCGCTCCTCATACTTTTTGTTCCACAGAGTTTTCTCGTCCATTCCCATCTTGGCATCAAGAATAACCACAAACGCCGCTATTTTGCTGCGTTATACTGGAACCGTGAGCGCACAGCAGGAAAAAACGTTTTATCTTGAGACCTTTGGCTGCCAGATGAATGTGCATGACTCGGAGAAAGTCATTGGCACGCTGGTGCATCAGGGGTATCGTCAGGTCCAGACCGTTGAAGAGGCCGGCCTGGTACTTTACAACACCTGCTCCATTCGCGACAAAGCGGAGCAGAAAGTCTTTCATCGGTTGAATGACTACAAGAAGCTCCAGAGGCAGGGCAAGAAATTTGGCGTACTGGGTTGTGTGGCGCAGCAGGAAGGTGAAAAGATTTTTGAGAAGGCGCCATACGTTTCGCTGGTGGCGGGCTCAGCTTCTTACCGCAACCTGCCCGCGATGCTGGTGCAGATTGAAGCAGGGAACAATCGCGTAACCGGCCTGGACGATCGCCAGACCGACCTGACATTTGAAACCGACTTTACCGCCCGGACCAATCCGCACCGCGGCTACATCACCATTATTGAAGGCTGTGACAAGTTCTGCGCTTATTGCGTTGTGCCGTATACGCGCGGCAAAGAACGCAGCCGCACTTCAGATTCCGTGATGGCTGAAGCAAGGCAGATGGCCGATCTTGGTTATACCGATATTCAACTGCTCGGGCAGAACGTAAATGCTTATGCCGATCCGCTGGGCAAGAAAACTTTCGCTGAATTGCTCTATGCCATCGGCGAAATTCCCGGCGTGCGCCGCGTGCGCTTTACTACATCTCACCCGCGGCATTTCAGCAAAGATATTGTGGATGCCATTGTGGCTTCGCCGCGCTTGTGCGACCACATTCACCTTCCAGTACAGAGCGGGTCTTCACGGGTGCTGAAGGCCATGAACCGCGAATACACCCGCGAGATGTATCTGGAAAAAATCTCATGGATGAAAGCCGCCAAACGGCCGCTTTCGATCACTACAGACGTGATTGCCGGGTTCCCGAATGAGACAGCTGCCGAATTCGAGGAAACCATCACTTTGCTCCATGAATGCCAGTTTGACGCCGTCTTTACCTTCAAGTATTCGCCTCGTCCCAATACCCCGGCGCTAAGCATGATTGACAGCATCAGCGACGCTGAGAAGTCCAAGCGCCTGCAGATACTGCAGGAACGCCAACGAGAGATTCAGAGGGTTAATTACGAGAAGCACGTAGGCCAAACATTTGAAGTAATGGTTGAGGGCACGAATGCAGCGCGAGGGCAGATGGTTGGGCGGACGTCGCAAAATATCACCTTGAACTTTACTACTCCGGAAGAAGCCGTGCCGGCCGTGGGTAGTTATGTTAACGTGGTCGTTACCAGGAGTTTTCCCAACAGTTTGTTGGGCGCGATGGTCCAATAACGCAAGGACGGCCGCAGGAGAAATGCGATGGAAGTTGAAATGAAAATTCGCGGATTGATGATGGATCCTGTGACCAACATGCCTATCGTCGTCCTGAAAGACGTTGGCAGCGATACGGTCCTGCCGATATGGGTGGGCGTCTATGAGGCCAACGCCATCGCCCTGGAGATTGAGAAAGTCACCACGCCCCGTCCGATGACGCATGACCTAATCAAAAATCTTCTGATCGGCCTGGATACGCACGTCCACAAAATCGTGGTGAATGAACTCCGCGACGACACATTTTTCGCCGTAATTTGGATGGAACGCGAGGGAAGAGTCATCAGCATTGATTCCCGCCCTTCAGATGCG
>DASXIL010000686.1:0-9697 GCA_036497985.1 Candidatus Angelobacter sp.
ATGACGGCGGCATTCCAGCTGGAAGGCCAGGATTTTGTTGCGCTGAATGGTGGGCCGCAGTTCAAATTTACGCCTGCCATCTCGTTTGTGGTGAACTGTGAAACGCAGCAAGAGGTGGACGATCTGTGGGAAAAGTTATCGTCGGGCGGACGAAAAGACCGATGCGGCTGGCTGCAAGATAAATTTGGCGTGTCGTGGCAGATCGTGCCAACAATCCTGAGCAAGCTCATGCAGGATAAAGACCCGGAAAAGACAAAACGCGTGATGCAGGCGATGCTGCAGATGGACAAGATTGATATTGGTAAATTGCAGCAGGCCTCTCAGAAAGGGTAGACTACGCCACTGTTCGATCCTTAGGCGATGTTTTCACTTGGAAGCGTAAGGCTCGGTCTTTTTTCGGTCGTGAGCCGAAGGAAGCTGATTCTTTTTCCTGTGTGAAGCGCTCTTCTTCAGGCCAAGCGCAATATCGGCAAGTTCAAGATAGCGAGAGTACTGGGTGCGCCACCAGCGCGATTTTCCCATGCGCGTTCGCCAGCTGGCCCTTTGAGGCTGTAGCGCGGAGCAATCCAAAGCTCCTCGGGATCACCGGACGTTTGGGCCTTTTTCTGTTTTTTTACCATAGGACAAGCGACAATTCATGGCCACACTTACCCGTGGCCGACAAGACTGTTTGGGCTCAGAATATTCATCACTGACTCCAGCAGGAGGGCAGGGCTTTCCGTTGAATCAAAGATGTAATCAACGCCCGCGACCAGCGATTCTCCTGGGCGCTGAAGTACTAGTAAAGGCGTGTCGCAACGCTGGCGAAGCTCCTTTACAAGGAATCTTGTTTGTTCCATCGGCATGCTGTGGCCGATGACGATCAGGTCAAACCGTTTGTTGGCACAAAACTCAATAGCCTGATTAATGCTAGAAGTTGATGAAACCTGGAAACCTACACTGGTAAAGAGCATCTCGCGGGTTGCGGCCAGGCTGGGGTCATACGTCACGGAAAGGATCCGCGCGGGTATTTTCCTGGTTCGGGCCTCTTCGGCGTTGCCAATAACTTCCGCATCTTTGAGCAGTGGAGCTATCTTGGCTAGTTTTACAACTTCGAACGTTCTTTTTCTTGTCGGCATTGGTACAGCTGCTTTCTAACTCAACCCCAAGACTAGGCCTTGGCAGGCAATACGGGGAAAATCTTTAAGTCGCGTCTTTTCAGCTCGTTAACGGAGTACAAAAAATGCTTTGTTGAGAGTCTTGCAATTATACGATTCCTGATGATAGTATTCGTCACGATACGATTACGTTACGTTAACGAAATCGGGGCGCCCTGTGGCGAAGAAGACTGTTACCATCCGCAAGTCGATGTTTGAAACCATGCACCAGGTTGATGTTCCGCAAAGCCGCAAGGGCAAGCATCGCAAGATCGTGACCGCTATTCTGGCGGACGTGGAAGCTCTTGGCCAAGGCGAAGCCGCGAAAATCCCTTTTGCGGCCCTCAATGACACCAAGGAAAATGTGCGCGCCGCCCTGAGCCGCGAGAGCAAGAAACGCAATCTCCCGATCGCGACCGCGGCCGATGCTGAATACCTGTATGTATGGCGTGAGCGCCAGTAATCCCTCATTGAGATCGTTTGTGCTGCCAGTTGTGAGAAAACCGTACAAGCACATATGATCTAGCCAACAGCCCGCGAAAACTCCTATGGCTAAACGGCGCTTTCCTGTTTTGTTACCGCGCATTCTCGCATTCCTTGTGATTGCTACTGGCGTGGGCTTTGCCATGCTTGTGAGTGCGGAGGAGCCCACCACAGACTCCGTTTTTGCCGATGCGCCTTTTGATAAATGGGCGGCACAGGGTAATCACCAGGAAATTCCGTGGCAGGTACAAACGTCCGCTGACCGCCTTTCATTTCATCAGCGGCTGATCGCCACGATCCAGGTCCAGGTGCCGGGGCCGGAGTTGTTGAAGCGCAGCCATGATGAACACATCACCCTGCTGGTGGAAGTCAGGAACGGGCAAGGTGTGTCTTTCAGGAATTTTGGCCTGCTGGAGTTGAATAACCTGAAGCCGGAGATGAAGCGCAGCGACGTTGAGTTCTCATGGCAGGCCTTTGCCGTGCCTGGGCAATATGAGCTTTCCGTGGCGCTGTGGGACAAGAAATCCGGCGAGCACAATTTTTTGCGACGCCTGTTTCACGTGGATGCGTATAGAAATGACCCGCTGCCGGAAATGTGGCGCGGCCTGGACGCGTTTGAATTCTGGTCAACCAAGCGTGATGGGCCCGATTACATGTTCCATGCCGATATCGAGGGACGCCCAAATCTGGCGCTGGCGACGCGGCGTCCGATACAGATGGAAGTGCTGCTCGACATGACGCCTTCGGCGGAAATCTTTCGCGGCAATTACGGCTATTACAACCATTATCTTGGCGCGGCCCTGCCTACGTTCAAGCTTCTGAACCAGATCACGCTCAAGAACGGATCTCGCCGGGCCACGGCCCTGGACCTGGTGCAACGCCATATTGTCTTTGAACAGGATGACGGCAAGGAACTGGACTGGGCGGTTTTGAGCAAGACGCTTTCTCCGGACAGTGGGCCGGGAAGGGTGAGCGTAAAGGACCTGCAAAACCGGCAGCAGAGCCCGGTGTATCTGCGGGAAGAGATTGTGCGTCGGCTGAAGGCCGCGCCGGAGCGGGCGGCCAACCCCGGTGAAAGGCCGTTGAAGGTGTTTGTGGTCCTCGAGAGCCCGATGGATTTTTATACGTTTCCCAAGCTGTCGGAAATTGAAACGGGCGATGAGAAGGACTGCGTCATTTACTATCTGCAGTTTGAATTCAGCCAGCGTGAAGGTGTTACCGGTGCGGTTGGAAACGTGGAGAAGATGTTGAAGCCGCTGAAGATACGGAGCTTTGAGGTAAGGTCGGCGGACGATGTGAGAAGGGCGCTGGCGAAGATATTGGAAGAGCTACGCAAGCTGTAACTGAATGAACTTCTGGCGGTGAAGCTCCAGCACGATTCGTCCTCATGCGTTAGTCCCTTGAACTGGAAATGGTAGCGCTTCTTGTGTAAACGGTTCAGCATTAGATCTAGATTCATAGTTGCGCAAATAAATGTCACGCAGTACTGGCGAGGCGTCATAGATTCTTCCCCGCGTTTCGCCTTTTGCGACTAACAAGCCGAGATCGACCAGGATTCTTAAGTCCCGACTCGCAACCTGTTCAGATACTCCTGCCGAGTTCGTGTAGTGCGTTCGCCTGATGCGATAACCAGATGCGGCATCGAATAAAGCTGGAATAGACCTCTCGTGGATTCCTTTCATGAGTATAAGTTGTTCAATTTCGGTCCAGACGCGCTGAGATATTCTGCTGCGCTGAAGAAGCCAGGACGCCTGTCGAAAATGGGCGACCAGATTGAATCTAATCCAGGGCCGGCAATCGTTTTCCGGATGAAACGCTCCTCTACCGACTTCTGCAAGAACGTCATAATATTCCTGAGTGTATCTGCCCAAATATTCTTCGATACTGCAAAAGGGCGGTTCGACGATTTGCTCCCTTCCCAAAATCAAGGTCTGCAAGCAGCGGGCCATTCTGCCGTTTCCGTCCGAGAATGGATGAATCATTACCAAATTCAGGTGACCCATAGCCGCACGTATCATTACCGGCACATCGGATACTTCATTCAAAGATTGAACGAGTTCCTGCATGAGCCTTGGCACCAATTCAGCGTCCGGACCTTCATAAATATTTTCTTGCTTTCGTTCGTCACGGACATAAATGACGCCTGGCCGATACCTGCCCGGCTTCTTCTCCAGGTCATGCTGGATCATCATGAAATGCAAACTGCGGATCAATCCTTCACTGTAAGAAAAATGCGGATCATCTGCGAGTTGCAGAGCATACGTCATTGCGTTTCTATATCCCAGCGTTGCCTGCCATGTTGTTCTTTCAGCCGAGAGTGGTTCGTCATTGTCCACTGCGGCAAGTGCGTCATCCCTGGTGACGTTGATTCCTTCAATGCTATTGGAGTGCCTGATATTTCGGGCCAGAGTAGCTCGCCGAAGAGCTCCAACCCAACGCCCCGGAGCACTAATTGAGTATTTTAGGGACTGGCGCATTGCATTTATCTTTTCAACCACTTCCAACTCTGAGGCCGGTAAGGGTGGAGCCTTAAAAATCATACAACTCCCTTTCTTATCAAAGCGATAATAATACATAATCATTATGTATTTAAGGTATAATTATTACTTGATAGTATTTAATCCATAAACAGCGAGACTTTCGAAAGCTGATCGGGGGCGAGGCGATTATCGGAATGGAAGCGTTTTGGGGCCATGATCCCCTGAGATTTTTTGAGGGTGGAACAACGAAGGCCGAAATACAGAGGGGGTCCATAGCACGAGGTGCGCGTGGTGTTCATAGCGATTAGAGTTTGGCTTTCATATTTGCAAAGCAAAGTAACACAAAAGCAGATTGAAAATTGCCGAAGAGCCACAACCTCCGCCGCACGCCTTGCCAATCCCCGCAACTTACGCGATAATAACAACTTGCCCAGTATGTCTGGGCGTCAATCAGGAAAGGATTCAGTGCAACTGTGCTAATGATTCGATTAGCGCGCATTGGTGCGCGCAAGCAGCCGTATTACAGGGTAGTGGTTATTGATAAAGAGCGCGCCCGCAATGGACGCTCCGTGGAAGTGGTGGGACTTTACAATCCCCGCACCAATCCCACTACAATCGACTTGAAACGTGATCGCATTGATTATTGGGTCTCAAAGGGCGCGCAGCTTTCTGACACCGTGGGCCGTCTGCTCACCAAGGCAAAAGCCGCACCGGCGCCGGCGGCCTGAGGCAAGAAGCAAGGAGTCAGTTCTTTCCGGAACATAAAGTAAGAGAATTTTGGGCCCCAAGCTTAGCTAGGTGAAGGACTCCCCCATGACGGAAACGGGCGGCGATATGCGTATGCTCGTGGAGCAAATTGCTCAGGCTCTTGTAGACGCTCCAGAACAAGTTCAGGTGACCCCGGTTGAAGATGGCGACGCCACGATACTGGAATTGCGCGTGGCGGCAACGGACCTGGGCAAAGTTATCGGCCGGCAGGGACGCACGGCCAAATCAATCCGCACGCTACTGGGCGCGGCCAGCATGAAATACAAGAAACGCTACATGCTGGAGATTATTGAAGACGAAGATGAAGAGGAAAGTGGCCCGGCGGAGTAGCTTGCTGATCTTTCTGCCCTGATCTGGCCCGGCAGCGCGGATGACTGAGGAAGCTGAGTTCGTCACGATTGCCCGGGTGGCCAAGACGCAGGGACGCCACGGCGAAGTTGCCGCAACCTTGCTCACCGATTTCCCCGAGCTGTTTGAAACCCGCAGAAAGCTTTTTGCGCTTGGCAATAGCACAAAGCAAAGCGGTACGGCTGATGTGGCGCGCCGGCTGCTGGAGCTGGACGAGCATTGGTTCCATAAAGGCATGGTGGTGCTGAAGTTTGCCGGCGTGGATTCCATCAGCGACGCGGAAACGCTGGTGGGGAGCGAAATCCAGATTCCGCGCAGCGAACGAGCTGCCTTGGGCAGCGACGAGTTTTACGTAAGCGATCTGCTCGGCTGCACTGTGACTGATTCCGGTCGGGAGATCGGACGCATTAAAGATGTGCAGTTTGGCAGCGGAGAAGCACCACTGCTGGTGATCGAGGGCGAGAAAGAATATCTGGTCCCATTTGCCGCCGCTTATATTGAGAAGATTGCGCTGGAGCAGAAGCGCCTGGAGATGAAACTTCCGGAAGGCCTGCTTGAATTGGATGCGCCGCTGAACCAGGAAGAAAAACAGCGGCAACATAAGAAGTCTTGATTGGGTCCGACAAATGAAGTTCGAGATCGTAACTATTTTTCCGGACTTTTTTAGCGGGCCGCTGGATTACGGCATTGTGCGCAGGGCGCGCGAGGCCTCGTTCATTGAAATAAAGATTCACGACCTGCGGGCCTTTACCACGGACCGGCACAAGACGGTGGATGACCGTCCGTTTGGCGGCGGTGAAGGCATGGTGTTGAAGCCGGAACCGCTGTTTGAATGCGTGGAGTACCTGCAGCTTGCGCCGCGCGAACAGCAGCTGGCGGGCGAGGCAAAAGAGACGGTAGTTCTGCTCTCGCCGCAAGGCAGAATGTTCACGCAGGCAGTGGCGGAAGAGCTGGCGGCGCTAGAACGGATTGTTTTGATCTGCGGACGCTATGAAGGCGTGGACGAACGAGTTGCCGAAAGCCTGGCCGACGAGGAGATTTCTATCGGCGACTACGTTCTGAGTGGCGGCGAACTGGGCGCAGCAGTGATGATTGATACCATCACGCGGCTGGTTCCGGGCGCGCTGGGAAACGCAGCGTCGGCAAGGCAGGAAAGTTTTAGCGGGGCTTCTTTTAGTGACCCCAGAAAAGCCGGCGTCGATGGACCGGACAGCACGTGCGGATCAGGCGGACTGCTGGATTATCCGCATTACACGCGACCCGCGGAGTTTCGCGGGATGGGGGTGCCGGAAGTGCTAATCGGCGGCAACCATGAGCAGATACGCAAGTGGCGTCGTGGCAAGGCGCTGGAAAAGACATTGCGGAACCGGCCGGATCTGCTGGAGCGGCAACCGCTGAGTGAGGAAGATAAAAAGTTTTTGGCCGGTATCGACAAGAAGAGCAAGTAGCAACTGGCAATCAGCAAATAGCAACTGCGCGGATCAAACGAAGTTCGCTATTTGCCAATTGCTAGCTGCTAATTGCTAAAATTCAAAGAAGAGATAAAGAAGGAATACGACCATGTCACAGCACCCTATTATGGAAAAACTGGCTGCCAAGCTGCAGCGCAAGGACATTCCTGACGTTAAGCCGGGCGATAGCGTCCGCGTTCAGGTAAAGATCAAAGAAGGCGACAAAGAGCGCGTACAGGCCTTTGAAGGCACGGTGATTTCCATGCGCAGCGGCCCGCAAGGCAGCTTTACCGTGCGCAAGGTCAGCTTTGGCCAGGGCGTGGAACGTATTTTCCCGTTCAACTCCAAGGTGCTGGATAAGGTTGAGATCGTGCGCTCCAACCAGGTCCGGCGTGCCAAGCTGTTTTACCTGCGCGCACTCAAAGGCAAGGCCGCGCGCTTGCGTGAAGTGGACCATCGCGCTGTGGCCGCCAAGGCTGAAGCCGCTGAGACTGCCAGCTCAAGCTAAGTAATTTTCTTGCACGCTCAAAAGCTGCGGAAGAAATTTCGCAGCTTTTTCTTTTCCACCGTTGGCTGGGGCATAATGGACAACAGACCTTCTGCGTCCATCGAGCCTCATGACTGATTTCGCTTCCACGCGTAACGTCCCGTCAGAACTTTTTGAGGGAGCGTACTACTCAATTATTGATGGCGAGACCTTCAGCGTTGCCAAGGTGCTGAAGCTGGGGCCGGAGATCGTTCACGTGAGGATCTACAAGCAGCATTTTTCGCAGCGTCCAAAGTCTATCGATCCAGCGGCGCTCACCCTGGGAACTATTCACGATAAAGACGGCTTTGGCATGGGACATTTGCCGCTTCGGCTTGCTACTTTCATCGACCGCGAGCCCATGTTCCTGACGCATGCGGAAGTAAGACCAGAAGAGCTTGGTGGGTATAATTTCTGGAAAGAAACTGCCGATGGAAGCGTCTTCGAATAAAATGTCCGCCGCTCCCCAACCCGCCCGCATCAAGCGCAAGAAGCGCCCGGAACGGTTGCGAGACCGGGGTCCATGGCGTAGCGTGGCTCATAGCGTTTTTCACCTATAGCGTCTAAAGCTTTTCCGTAATTGACTATCAGATAGCTCGACCCTACAATCTCGCCATTACTTCATTATCTATAACCGCAACGTAAGTGCGGAAAAGGGAAAGTTATGCGATCATTCCGATCTTCGTTCCAATCTGTTGGCAGTTTCATGCGCGGCGCTGCGTTCCTTGCGCTGGCTTTTGCCAGTATGGTTGCGCTGGCAGGTTCGTCAGAGCCGTGGAAAGACAAGGAATATAAGGCTTGGACACAAGACGAGGTCCAGAAGATTCTCTACGAATCGCCGTGGGTAAAGATGGTTGAGATCAGTGCGCCGTGGCTCAAGGGTAGAACACAATACCTCACGCCACTTCCCACCGACTGCGACGGCAGGCCGGACATGAATCGTGGCGACCGGACACCGACGTCATGGCAACTCGGCGGGAATGAATCCATTGTGATCTATCAGGTGACCTGGCAATCCGCGCGGACGGTGCGGGCCGCCAAACTGCGCGAATCCATTTTATGCGGCCGAGGCAATGCGGAACGCGGCGAGGAAATGCTGGAGGAGCAGCCAGACGATTACATTATTACGGTTCATTCACCGGATATGACCCCCTTCAAAGGCATGGATGAAGATGGGCTGGCCAAAGCTGCTTCTCTCTGGCCGAAGACATCATCCAAGAAACTTAGTCCGGAATCTGTGATGATTGGCAGGTATGGCAATCGCGATGGCGCGCCTTACATGCTGACGTTCAAGTTTCCGCGCAAGAGTGACAACGGAGAGCCAACCATCTCAAACGGTGAGCGGGAAGTGGAGTTCGCCTGCCAGATCGGCAAATTTACTCTCAAAACAAAATTCCAGATGCAGAAGATGACAGTGAAAGCCGGTCCGGACCTCTAGTGAGCGGCCGAGGTAGTTTTTTATTCTTTGATCAGGATACTTGAGTTCTTTTTCAGGCATAATGCAGAAAGGCGCTCCCGCGCTTTTTAAATCGGATGTCCGCCGCTCCCCAACCCGCACGCGTTAAGCGCAAGAAGCGCGTCATCCCGGTGAATCCGGCCACGGGGCTGCCGTTTTCCAAAGGCACCATGAAGATGCGGCTGCTCAAGCGGCTCAAGTGCACGCAGAAATTTGAAAAGCTGGCATGGGAGTCCGGTGCCCACCTTGTGGCCGGCGTAGACGAAGTCGGACGCGGCTGCCTGTTTGGCCCGGTGGTGGCCGGGGCAGTAATTCTTGAGCCCGGATATCGCATCAAGGGCTTGCGCGATTCCAAGCTGATTGACCAGAAAACCCGCGAGACGCTGGCCGAGCGAATCAAGCAGCATGCCATCGCTTACGCTGTCGCGGCCGTGGACGTGGCGCGGATCGACCAACTCAACATCTATTGGGCATCACTGCTGGCCATGCGAGAAGCCGTGGCGCAGCTTTCGCCCGCGCCTGACCATCTGCTGGTGGACGCGGTGCGCGTGAACTGGGACTGCCCGCAGACCAAAATCATTCATGGCGACGCGCTTTCCATCTCAATTGCCGCGGCGTCTATCATCGCCAAAGTCCATCGCGACGAAATGATTCGCCGCTGGGCGCCGGTCTATCCTGAGTATGATCTGGCGTCGAATAAGGGTTACCGCTCGCCCAAACATCTGGCCGCACTCAATGAACTTGGCCCTACGCCGCTGCACCGGTTGTCATTTGCTCCGGTGTGGATGTGCCAGGGCACACAGCAGGAAGCGTTTGAGTTTGAAGATGACGAGCTGGCCGAAGATGATGAGGCGCTGGCTGCAGATGGCGTGCCCGGAGTTGGCGATTAGTGCCCCTATCCAAGATCAATTCAGTCCTGTTTCTGGTCGTCGGGCACAGCCGATCTGCCATCGTCGCTGAAGAAGTCAGAGTCGATTCTTTTGATCTCATATCTATTGATTGTTGATACACCAACGTTATGATCGAACATCAGCTGAGTGAATTGACTG
>DASXIL010000687.1:0-4876 GCA_036497985.1 Candidatus Angelobacter sp.
TGATAAGGGCGAGGTCGGTGGTTCAAGTCCACCCAGGCCCACCATCTTGGATTTCTTCGCCCCAATGTTCCCCCACGCTTGAGAGAAGCATCTTGAATACAAGCTCTTGCAAGTGACGTGTGGGAGGTTCAAAGAACCCAATATCAGTGCGGTAGCAAATTCCCTCTGGAAACAGGCAGTTTTGAACCGTGAGCTTGTCTGTCAGGTGAGCACTGGCCCATAGAGCTTTAGCAGGAATGCTCACCCGGCTGGTGTCAGCAGTCAACTGCAACGCGGCCTCAGCCTCTTCAATGAAGGCACGCTGTGCGGCCTCAATCTCTTCAATGTCATGGGCAACCATGTCAGCCATTTCTCTAAACTCTTCTTGCTTAAGTTCACCCTTGAGCTTCGATTCAATCAGTGAAAGGCGCAGTGCCTTCTTCTCTGACAACTGCGTTGAAAGGTGGCGCTGGCGTTGCTCTGCATCTTCTATGCGCTTCTGTGCATTCGCTTTTGCAAGCACGGGCAGGTGGTTGACCACTACATCAAACGCGGGCTGCATTTCCACCAAGAACTGTAGCCAGTCAGCTTCCAGCTTTTCCCTGCCAACTTTTGTCTTCAGGCACTCTTTATTCCAGCACCAGTATCGGGCATAGGTCTTGCTTCTGCCCTTTGCATGCCCAGCCGTGAGCTTTGCTTGGCGCAGTCCCTGACAATTCCACAGAATTGGTATCGATAGATTGTGGCAAGAAATCGATTCAAGTTCGCAGGATGCAAGATAACAAGAACACATATCGTTTAGTGTTTGAAATCCTTGGTACCTATTCAGAAGAAACAAAATGAGTGCAGCGGTTGTGAATCGTTGTGTATATCGTAAGTTCTGGTGACATCAATGGCCGTCATGATGAAGGTTTATGTAAACACTTCGCGGAATGCTTGCAGGCTTGGGGAACCGCCTGAAGCACAGAGCAAGCTCAAGCACTCTGGGTTCAAACAGCGGCAAGGCTGGCCGGGCATTCACTTTGACAAGTGAGCGGCTATAGAATTCCATTATCTAGCCGTGTCTGCCATTAATTAGGAACTACCGGCTGCCCCGCAGAGAAGGAGAAGTACCGTGAAGAAATACCGAATGCTCCTTGGCGCAGTTCTTCTCATATTGGCGCTTGGTACTGTGGCATCACAATTCGCGCAAGACATTGTCAGGTTCCCAACCGTTGACGAAAAGCGCTCGCTCTTCTTCGGCATCGTCAGAACAATTAGCACAGCGGAAGCACAAGAGCGTGTCAAGTACGGCTCATATGCGTCATGGCAGGTGCTTCTGGGACACCATCAAGAATATTTTAATTCGTGGCTCACTGGATTTTATTCCCCGAATAATGCCAACGTTCACTTTGGTGACGCGCCAGAAATCCTGCCCGGTTGGAACCTACGATTAAATGTGCATACTGACGGCCAAGGCTATGACCTGATGTTAGAAGAAGGAACGGACAAGAACGGATTTGCAGCGCTCAGTGACGAACGTGGAGTAATCGGCGAAATCAGATGGCTCCAGTGAAGGGCAATGGCCTTCATCAGTGGCCCTGTGCCCGAAGCAGGAACCGCTTGAAGTTCAACGCACGTTCAAGCACATATTTAGTGTTGCACCGTGTGCGGGTCTGCCCGGCTGGTGGCCTTGCATGGGTCAGCCCATGGGAGGAAGGCCGCCTTGGCTGCTGACCGTCTTGGCAACGCTGCGCAGCCTTGCCACGCGGTTCAAAAAGTGCAAGGAAGCCCCACCAATTCCCTCATCCGCGTTTGCTGCGAGCCTGTCTAGTGTGCTATTTCCTACAATAATATGAGATTTTCCATTCTCTGCTTGCTATGTGTGACGGCCTACGCAACCGTTTGTGCGACGGACAGCACAGACTTTTCTGGCACCTATACGCTCGCACCCCGCAAGGAATCCGCGAAATCCCAGAAACAAATCGTCAAGACACTTACTGTAGTTCAGACTGACAGCTCAATTGAAGTCAGGGAAGTAGAAGCTGGGCGAACAAATACAAACCGCTATCCACTTGGCGACCAGCAAGGTAGCTACGTGAGTCCCGGTGGACTAGAAGGTACCTGCAAGAGAAAACTGGGCAAAAAGAGTCTTATTCTGGAATCATTCGTCAACGCTCGCCTAGATCCCAAGGGACCTCCCGTTCAAATTCACACCAAACAAAAATGGGATTTGTCGGCTGACATGAAAACACTTCGCATCCGTGTCGCGGTCGATTCACCACAGTCACCAATCGACGTCGTTGAACCCTGGACACATATTTACAGTCGCAATTAATCCCAGAAAAGCTCAACCCGTCATCTCTCAGGCGTACTGTTAGCCGCGATTACCAGCCCATTTGGTCCATCCGCTTCAGGATAATCGCACTGTAGTTATTCATGCGTTCGGGCCGTCGCTTCAGGGGAGCCGGCAGGATTGCCGCGAGCCGTGCCGCCTGTTGTCGGCCGACATTGCTGGGCGCGATTTCGTAGTAGTGACGGCACGCAGGCTCTGCACCATAAATGCCCGGGCCCCATTCCACCACGTTAAGGTATATCTCCAGAATGCGCCGTTTGCCGAGGACCAGTTCGGCCACCGGCACCAGCGTCGCCTCCACGCCCTTGCGAAGAAAAGAGCGGCCAGTTCCGAACAATAAGTTCTTTACAAGTTGTTGCGTGATGGTGGAAGCTCCGCGAGTGCGCTCGCCTTCCAAATCCTCTTGCGCAGCAATTTGGATCTGCTGCCAGTCGAATCCATGGTGATGATAGAAGTTGGTGTCCTCCGCGGCGATTACGGCGTGCTGCAGATCGAGCGAAATTTGATTGAGCGCGATGAATGTGTAACGTTCGCGGTATGGCTTGTGGTGAATCCAGGCCTGCACGCGGCGCTGCATGTGGACCGCGGTTGTCGGCGGGTCAATCCATCGGGCAGCCACCAGGGTTAGCGCAGCAAGCAACCACAGAACCGCCAATCCGATGACCAGCCACAGAACAACCGCGCGGAGCAAACTGATCCGAGTCGGAGTCTTGGTTTGCGGTTCCGGTGGCGCTGTCACAGTTCAGAATATCCGTTCGATATGTCTAGCAACTATTGCCACACTATAGTAACCAAAAGCAGTATGCGGTCGTCGCCGGACATCTGCAGGGAAGATTAAGGTTCAAGGTAACCATCGGTTTCGAAAACGGAAGGGTGAGCGGGGATGAAGACCGAATTGCTGCGATTCAACGGCGCTCTTGAGCGGGATCCCTTGATCGACAAGTGGATGAAACAGCATGCAGGAGAATTGGGAGCCATCGCGCACCAGTGGTTTCAGGTGATGAGAAACTGCGGTGACGAAGTGCGGGAGTTGTTGCATGACGGCTGCCCGGTCGCCTGTTTTGGAGATGCGCCGTTTGGGTATGTGAATGCATTCACGTCGCACGTAAACGTGGGGTTCTTTCACGGCGCGGCGCTGCCGGATCCGGCTGGCTTGTTGCAGGGCACCGGAAAGTTTATGCGTCATGTGAAACTGAAGCCGGGAATGGCCACAAACGCGGAAGCGCTAGGCAGACTCATCGAAACGGCGTACTCGGATATAAAGGCGCGGGTCGAAAATGGTTAGCGATTTGATGTTGCTGTGCCAGATGGACATGTGACGCCGGTACAAGCCCATGCCTCAGTGAACGCCCCTCTTCCCCTCCGCGGTGTCTGGCGAACCGCGCAGCCCGGTCATTTTCTCAATCAAAATGCAGTAGTACACCGCGGAAGCGGCATTCGGTTGGCGTCGCACTTGGCCAATCGTATAGCCGCTTTGCCACCATAGAGGCCTCTTTCGCAGCAGAGAGCGTATGTGACTGCGAGCCTTAGCGCCCTCGGGACCACTGGGAATCTCGACGTATCGCCCCAGCAAGACGATGCTCCGCCAGTCGTCATGCGCGCGAATTTCGTCGGTCTCCACGCAAACCAGCGGATTCTGGCGCATCCATAAAATCTTTTGCCCTACGGTGGAGAAGCAGTAAAGCCTATCGGCGTCGAAGCAGAAATAGATCGGGACGATGTAAGGCCGGTCATTGCACGAGCAAGCCAGCCTGCCAAAGCCGGTGCGCGTCAAGAACTCCTGGCATTCCTTGCTTCGCATTTTCGTGATCAGCATCCGGTCCCTCCCACCCGTGCCTGGCGAGTGACAGCTTACATCAGTTAGTTATCCGGCCGACCAGGGAACCGGGGGGCCGATCCCGCGGCGCGGATCAGAGCCATCCGTTGCAGGCGCGGTCCTGAAACGCACGAGGGGTCGTTGGACCGCCCCTCGATTTGTAATTCAATTGACACCCTTGCCCGGTTTTTGGGAGTATTTCTGGATGTGCCCGTTGCGTAGTTGTTTGACGCTAGTGGGCTTATTCGCTTTGGAGCGCCACCGTGGATTAGTCCGAGCCTGAAGGCTTAGCCTATGACTGACGCTTTTTTTAGGAATTTTAGAGGATTCAAATCCTCGCATTTCATAGTGACTCGGTGGTCACTGCGCCCGACCCACATGCTCTCGCTCTCCTCGTCGCGACATACTTTTAGCCAGACTATAACCAATTAGGTTATCGCTATAACGAGGCAGCATTGAAGAAGTTGGGCAAATATGAAGTACTAGGGGAACTGGGCCATGGCGCCATGGGAGTGGTGTACCGCGCCCGCGACCCATTTATCAATCGGCTTGTTGCCCTTAAAACCATCACCACTGGGGTCGCTGACGATCCCGCAATGCTGCAGCGTTTCTACCGCGAGGCCCAGTCGGCTGGTGGCCTGCAACACCCAAACATTGTAACCATCTATGACATGGGCGAAGCCGGAGCCCTGCCGTATATCGCGATGGAATTGGTGGAGGGGGAAAACATCGACCAGGTTATCGCC
>DASXIL010000688.1:0-7938 GCA_036497985.1 Candidatus Angelobacter sp.
CCGTCGGCGACAATATCGTGCGACGAGGAGCAGAAGCCTGCGATCGACAATAATGCAATCGAGTAGCGAAAGTAGCCGGGAATCGGCAAACATAGCGCCAGCAACGCCAGGCTGAGTCCACCGATAAACTCAAAGCACACAACAAAGAATTTCCTGGTCTTGTACATCTCCAGGAATGGGCTCCACAGCGGCTTGAGCGACCACGGCAGACCCAGCAGGCTCGTGCTCAGAGCAATGACTTCATTGCTGACGCCCACGCGCTGGTAAAAAATCAGCGCCATCAAACTCACAGTGTAAAAGGGCAAGCCTTCAGCAAAATAAAGTGTGGGCACCCATCGTGCAGGTGAAGCGTGTTGGCGGTCATTTGTAAAATTCACAGAGCTTATTGTGCCATGAGCATAAAAGATGGCGTCCGCGGCTGATCTGCGCGGACGCCAACAGGTTCGTTAGTGGTTATGGCACGCCTAGAGTATTCATATACTCATGCGTATAAGCAAGGGCCGGATTCGTGGTGCCGCTGCTAGAGCTGCCGCCGGCGCCGGGCGTGTCGCGATCGAACGCCCAGAAACGCGACGTCGGCAGGTGGTTCGAGATCACGAAAGCATTCACCGTATCGATGTTCTGCAAGCTTGTGATCTCGTCCTGGGTATCGGCCTTCCCGATCATCATTGTGATTCCGATATGAGTGAAAGGTATGCCGGATTGGGCGTTGAGTGCCTGCGCCGCGGCGATCGCGGATTGGCCCATATCGCACGCGTTGTTTACCACCACGCAGTTGCTGGTAGTGGTGGAACCATAGTCAAACGTCATGAGGTTGACGACGTAGTTGCCGGTCAACCCAAGACGCTTGATCTCATTCACCACCGTCGTGCCGGCGCTTCCTCCCGTGATGGGGTTGGCAGACATGGAGCCGAGCGACTGGATGGTAAAGCTGAATTGCAGGTTGGGGAATGTGCCCATCGCCGTCTTGGTCGCGTTGATCAGATCGTCAATGAGCGCCTGCGATTGGCCCAGTTCGATATCGTAGTCAATGCCGACCAGGTTGGGCGAGTTATAACGATTGATGAAGTTGATCAGCCCCTGACCGCTGGAGCAGTCAAACGAACCATTGGCGCCGCCAGTGCTGATGATGTACTTCTTGCCGGCGTTGACAAAGGCCTGAACGTTCGTAGCTTCCTGCGCGGGCGTAATGCCTGCCCAGGATTCTGCATCGCAGGTGCCGGTGGCGAAGGACCAGATCAGCGTTGAGTTCGGCATGGCGCTGGTCACAGGCTGGACAGTGCCCGTTACGGCCGATTGCTGCAGTCCGGTATTGAAGTTGGCGTTGAGCGTTACGTCCTTATACGCCGCGAAGATCACGCTGCCCGGTGGCGGCGGAGTTGGCGTGGGAGTGGCTTTGGGTGTTGGAGTGGGAGTTGGAGTAGGCGTCGGCACGCCTGTGGTGCAGGCAACACCGGTAAACCACGGATCGCCGGAACCTGCAGGGCCTGCATTGCCGGCAACAGTCGGGTCCTGACCCTGGTTCCAGAATTGCGCAGTAAAGTTCAGGCCGTTCTTGCTTGCCTTGTTTCCGCCATTGCAGGTGGTGGTGGAGGTATTGCAATAAGCAAGGGTGGAATTCCAGGCCGGAGCGCATGAGCCTCCGCCGCCCGGTGGAGGCGTGGGAGTCGGCGTTGCAGTTGGAGTTGGGGTAGGTGTCGCCGTTGGAGTTGGAGTGGGCGTAGGCGCGCCGCTGACCTTTCCCCATAATGCTGGAACATTGGGCGGCTCCCAACCTACCTGGGAAGTGTGGGCCTGAATGCACTTGTACTCAACGCTCTGATACATGACCAGCGCGCCTACTGCATAAGCGGTGTTGGGCGCCCAGTTGGGGATGGTTTGAGAATACGATGTCGCGGATGTTAGGCACAGAACCAATGCCACACCCAGGATGCCTGTATAAAACTTTTTCATTTGGCGGAGCTCCTAATTCTTTCTTCCAGCCTTCAGTCCCGCTGGATAAGGATGCGTTTGCCATAGTGTGTTTCCGGCAAAGGATTTGCCGGAGCCTGTCGCTACTGCTCGACGGGGTTGCGGTTGTGCGCGGTGCCTGGCAGAAGACCCGCGCGAAAAAACTTCAACACAGTACACTCTTTGATGAAACGATTCAATAAAATTTAACAAATCGATTCAATAAAGAGTTCCAAAATGGAACGCCGAAAACGGCAATTTCATAAGGAGCAAGGAGCCTTGTCTCCTCCGCTCTCAATCGGCCAAGCCGCTGCGGAAATTTTCACCGTCGCTTTGTGCTTGCAGCCACAGCGGAGAACGTGTAAACAGGATTGAGTTGACACGCCCAATGACCACAATCATTACCGCCTCGCGCCTGGTTACTCCCATTGAGTGGATTGAAGCGCCGGTCATCGTTGTGGAAGATGGGCACATCACCGCTTTGCGGTCTCGTAATTCTGCGGAAATTCCCGCAGGCCGGCTTCTGAATTTTCCCGACCTGATATTGGCGCCTGGATTCATCGATATCCATATACACGGCGGCGGAGGCAGAGATGCCATGGAAGCTGATGAGTCCGCCCTGGAGCAGATTGAGCGCCAACTCGTTAAACACGGCGTTACTGCATATCTGCCAACCACTGTCACAGCGTCTCAGGAAAGAATCCTTAAAGCTTTAGGCGGCTTGGGCAAATTGATCGCCACTGCAAATAAGAATCCCGGCCGCGCCGCGCCTCTTGGCATTCACCTTGAAGGTCCTTTTATCAGCCATGAAAAACGAGGAGTGCATCCTCCACAGGACCTTATGCCACCTTCTCCACAGGCGCTTGAGCGCTTCTGGCAGGCTTCCGTGGGGAACATCCGCATGATGACGATTGCGCCGGAGCTTCCGGGTGCTACCGAAACAATTCGGTACGCTCGGAGTCTGGGCGTGCACTCCAGTCTGGGACACTCAAATGCTACGTACCAGGAAACACAATCGGGAATTTCAGCCGGCGCCGATCATGCAACGCATACCTTCAACGCCATGCGCGCGCTGGATCATCGCGATCCGGGCATTCTGGGCGCAGTTCTGGAGAATGACGAGTTGACTGCGGACATCATTGCCGACGGTATTCACGTTCATCCGAGCGTATTGAATCTGTTTCTGCGCGCCAAAGGAGCGGACCGGGCCATACTCATCACTGACGCAATCAGTGCAACGGGAATGCCGGACGGGATCTACAGTCTGGGTGGTCTGGAGGTGCAGGTGAGTAACGGCCGTTGCGAGTACCAGGGCAAACTGGCAGGAAGCGTTCTGACACTTGATCGCGCGATCCGAAACGTGATGACTTTTGCAGGATGGCAACTCCAGCAGGCCGTCAAATTGGCTACGTTGAACCCTGCCCAGCGTCTGGGTATTTCGGATCAACGAGGACTGCTGGCGCCAGGAAGGCGCGCCGATTTAGTTGTGCTTACGCCTGAAGGACAAGTGGCCCACACCATCATTGGCGGGGAGATGGCGAATTGATGAATTCTGCTGAAAACAAAATGTTCGCCGGCACTCGGCGTCAACGGCTGTTATTGGTTCTGATCGTATGGATCGCCTTTTGTCCCACCCTCCACGCAAAAAACAAACGCCATCAGTCCCAAGTCATTGGCTATTTCACTGAGTCCGGCGCGGCCTCCGGCAAATATCCGGTAAAAAATATTGTGACAAGCCGAGCGGCGACTCTGCTCACACAAATAGATTACGCTTTTGGCCACGTAGCAAATGAGCAATGCCAGATCGCGAATCGTGAGGTGGCTCTGGACCATGAATACGATGCCGCCTCCAGCGTGGACGGCAGCGCTGATCCCCAGGGCCCTAACCAACTGCGCGGCACTTTTCATCAACTGCAGGAGCTGAAGCATCTCTATCCAAATCTGAAAATCCTCATCTCATTCGGAGGCTGGGGACAATCAGAGGGATTTACCAGCGCGGCCGCGCCCGATCATCTGCGCGATTTCGTTCGCTCCTGCGTTCAAACCTTTATTGCCGGCCACTTTGCTGAGGGTATTGAAGGTGCGGGGATTTTTGACGGCATCGATATTGATTGGGAGTATCCGGTGGAGGGCGGCGTTCATCAGGGGCGTCCTGAGGACAAGGCGAATTTCACTGCTCTTGCGGCCGAATTCCGCCGCCAACTAGATGAGTTACGGCCCGGATATCTCCTCACCGCCGCCCTGCCCGCGGAAGAGGAGTACTACAAAAATTTTGAGCTAAAGGAAGTCAGCAGATACCTGGATTACATTTCAATCATGGCTTATGACCTGCACTGGAACTCTGAGCCGACCACAAACTTCCATAGTGCGCTATTTCACGATCGTGCTGATCCATCCACGGCTCCGCTGGACAAGCGCTATGGAGACTACGCTGTTCGCGGCTTTTTGCAGGCCGGCGTGCCGGCAAAAAAAATTGTCTTTGGAGTGCCTTTCTACGGCAAAGGATGGCAAGGTGTGAACGATGTGAATCACGGACTTTATCAGCCCGCGACCGCGCCCGCGCAGACTGGCGGCAGCTATCGCGAATTGAAAGACCTGCCACCGGAGGCCGACCGGAAATATTCATCCAAAGCTGTTACCTGCACTGTCTGGAGTAATGCAACTTTTTGGAGCTATGACTGCCCAAAGGCGCTCCACAAGAAAATGGCATATATCGGACACCATCATCTAGGCGGCGTCATGTTCTGGGAGCTAAGCCAGGACAGCCCAGATCTGGAGTTGCTTCATATCTTGAGTGGAAGAGAGTAACGCGGATCGATGTAAATACCAGAAAAGATTGGCTCCTCAGGTAGGACTCGAACCTACAACCCTTCGGTTAACAGCCGAATGCTCTGCCATTGAGCTACTGAGGAGTGGGCAAACAGGCCGCCAGAGAGGTGGTCGGCCGCTTGAGTTGTCTTCTTAAAAATAACACGCATTTGGAGCGTTTAGCAATCATGAAATGGTGTCTGCAGACCCCTGGAAGCTCTCAAATTCTTGGGGACCGGTGCCCTGAACTTCACGCAAGTGGTTAAGATAAAAGCGCATGATCATTCGCGCACCTAAAAGCGGTTCGCAGAATGATTTCAATAACAATGTCTCGATACAAATGCTCGATACAAATGAATGACCACCACAAATCTCCGCTTCTAAACTCATCCGCCCCGCCCAGAGCAAGGACCGCCACGGTCGTCGACGAATACCATGGCCAACAAATCGCCGACCCTTATCGCTGGCTTGAAGATGCCGCCGCGCCGGAGACCCGGCAGTTTGTTGCGGCCCAGAACGCCTACACGCGCGCCGTGCTGGAAAATTTCCCCCGGCGCGACGAGCTGCGCCGCAATGTGGAACAACTTTTGACCATTGGGCGCGTGGCCTCGCCGCGCATTGGCGGGAACAAATATTTCTATGAGCGGCGCGATGGCCGGCAGAACCAGGCCGTGGTTTATGTGCGCGAGGGAGACCAGGGAAAAGACCGTGCGTTAATCGATGTAAACGTTCTGGCGCCCGATGGCACCATCGCGCTCGACTGGTGGTATCCCTCTGAAGATGGCAGGTACGTTGCTTTCGGGACTTCGCCAAACGGATCAGAGCTGAGCACGCTGCAGGTGATTGAAACCGACACGGGCAAGCTGCTGCCGGAAAAGATTGAGCGCACCCGCGCTGCCAGTGTCGCGTGGCTGCCTGACAGCTCGGGCTTCTATTACACGCGCTATCCGCGCCCCGACGATGTTCCCGCCGGTGAAGAAATGTACAACCGTCGCGTCTTCTTCCACGAGCTCAGCTCATCCGGCAACACCGGCGGTGCGCAAGATCCTTTGATCTTTCCCGCCGATGACATTGAGCTTGCGCCGCAGCACTGGCCCAATGTCTCCCTTTCCAATGACGGCCGCTGGCTGCTGGTGGACGTGAACGAAGGCTGGACTAAAACGGAGCTCTACCTGAAAGAGCTTTCATTCAAAGACCTTTCCTCAAGAGAGCCAGCTGTGCCGGAAAATCGCTTCCAGCGCATCACTACCGGAAAGAACTTTCTCTATCATGGTGAAATACTGGACGGCCAGCTCTACATCACCAGCAATGAAGGTGCGCCGCGTTTCCGAGTCTTCAAGGCCGCGTGCGCCGCGCCCGAGCGCGGGAACTGGAAAGAAATCATTCCGGAATCGGACGCCGTGATTGAAGGCCGCGCTGCCATCATCGCCAGAAAACTTTTTGTGCATTCCATCAAGAGCGCCAGCTCGCAGCTCCGGCTGTTCAATCTCGATGGCAAGCCCATGGCGGATGTCGCAATGCCCGCGCTGGGCAGCATCTTTGATCTGGGCGGCAACTGGAACAGCCGCGCAGGCTTTTTCGGCTTCGTCTCTTACGCTGTCCCGCCAACAGTTTTTGAAGTCAGCCTCAACGGCCAGACCAAGGAGTGGGCGCGCGTGGAATCGGGCATCGATCCCGCGCGCTACCAGGTGGAACAGCTCTGGTTCAACTCCAAAGACGGAACACGCGTGCCGATGTTCGTGGTCAGCAAGAAAGGCTTAATCAAAAACGGCCGCGCGCCCACGCTGCTCTCAGGCTATGGCGGCTTCAACCTTGGCCGGACGCCATTTTTCAATCGCAATGTGATGTTGCTGCTGCTGGAGCAAGGCGGCGTGTATGTTGACGTGCAGCTGCGCGGCGGGAATGAGTTTGGCGAAGACTGGCATCGCAATGGCATGCTGGAGAAAAAGCAAAATGTTTTTGACGATTTCATTGCCGCGGCAGAGCATCTGGCCGCAGAAAAATATACTGACGCCGAGCATCTGGCCATTCAGGGCGGCAGCAACGGCGGCTTGCTGATGGGCGTCGCGCTCACGCAGAGGCCAGACTTGTTCCGAGCAGTGGTGTGCCAGGTTCCACTGCTCGATATGCTGCGCTACCAGAATTTTCAGATCGCCAAGCTTTGGATTCCCGAATACGGATCGTCGGACGATCCCCAACAGTTCGAGTATCTGCACGCCTACTCGCCCTATCACCGGGTGAAAGCCGGCACGCAGTACCCGGCGGTTTTGTTTATGACAGCGGAAAGCGATACGCGGGTCGATCCCATGCACGCGGTCAAGATGGCGGCCCTGCTTCAGGCCGACGCGGCAAATGGTCCTGAGCGGCCAATCCTGCTGCGCGTGGACGCCAAAGCGGGACACGGAGTGGGCAAACCGATCACAAAGCTGGTGGACGATGCCGTGGATGTTTGGAGTTTTTTGTTCCGGCAACTTGGGGTGAAGCTGTAGCCAAATTGTCCGTGGCAATCCTGATATCTTTTCAATGACCAATAGTAAAGGAGCCGATAACCGGCTCCTTCAAAACCTTAACCAATCAGGAAAATATTCAGCTCGCGTTGAGCGGCTGCGTCAGGCGAAAACCAAGACGGCGTTCGGCAATAAATCCCACTTCTTTTTTCCCTGTGGCATAAGCAGCCGTTGTGCCTCCAGCTGCGCCAACGGTTGATCCGATGGCTGCGCCTTTTCCGCCGCCTATCAAAGCACCCAGCAGCGCGCCACCGCTGGCCCCGCCGCCAATGAAGGCGAGATTACGTTTCTTATAACTGCCGCCGCTCACAAACACGCTGTTGGTTTGCAGCGGCACAGTCTTGCCATTCAGGATGATGGAGGAAAGAGTGATGCGCAGATATCCGGCGTTATGCAAGTGGCCGGACTCACGCGCGGCAACTACTTTGCCCATAACGGGCGCGCCTTTGGGTGCCAGAGTTTGTCCTTCCACCACAAGAGGTTCGTCCAGTTCGGCAGAAAAGTTCTGCCCGGATTGCGCTGTTGCACTGGAAATGGATTGCTGCAGCCGCACGTAGATAGCGGTGTTTGCCGGAACGACGAGCGTCTTGCTTTCAACGAAAGGCAACTGCTGCGGCGGTGTTGCCGACGTATCGGTTGAAACGGTGGGTGGTTGCGCGCCCACACCGCAACC